>NZ_PYFT01000002.1 GCF_003023845.1 Adhaeribacter arboris
AGTGATTTTGTAGGAGTAGTATACCAATCGTATGACAAAGCTGGCAAATGGAAAGCTAAATTAGTCCGAGAATTGAAAACAGCAGGTTTCAAAATTCCCACTAAATTTTCTGATAGAATTTAAATACATATACCACTAGTTTAAGCTTCTAAGCACTGATAAGTATAAAGCTTTAAAGTATTTTACAAATCTACGACGTTCGTTATTGGTAGGTGAAATTGTTCTTGTCCCATAATCGCGAATGAATAAACGAGCTTTACAGAGGCAGGAAATTCTATGGTTTCTTTCAGCTAATAGACTGAGAGGCTTTAATATAAAGTAGTAGTAAAACTTGTATTTTTAATATACGTACACTACTTTTGTAATGCTCTGGTACCCGAACACCTAAGTTCCACTTAGGAAGCTGACGTAGGGATATCAGAGCTTATTTTTTTTATTCCCTTTAAACATAGTCTCATCTATTTCATAATCTCTACTTATAAATCTCCAATGCCTGTAGGGACCATTCCAGGTATCACTATCAGAATCTCTTCCTGTTGAAATCCCAATATTAAATCTGGGTTTAATTTGGCAGATGCGATGTAGATGTGTTTATATAATTTTTCCTTTGCAATAGTTCTTTTTCCTCTTCTATGTTTCCCGGAGGTATCTCTTTATGTTTATCATTTAAACGAAAAACCATTGCGCCCAATAAAATGTCCAGACATTGCATTATTACATTTCTTAGAATCAACTTCAGAGATATAATCTCTCTTAATTATGATATTTTTTTCTTTAAAAGAAGGCGTATCCTGAAGCTGATGTACATAATTCTTAAAAATATCACACTTCTCCTTAGTCTCTGGAAGAAGATCAAAATAAAGCCTTAAGTAGATTGGGCCATCTTTATCGTTGCAATATTGCAATCCAAAAGAATGTTTTATTAATTGATAATAGAGAATAAAGAATTCGTCTTCTTTGTGTTGATCTGTTAACCCAACTGGGAATAACCATTTTGGGTGAATAAGATCCGGATCTTGACTTTATTTTTTACAATAAGGTCAAAGAACTTATCCATTACGGCTAGGTATTTACTTAAATAATTTTCAGTGACTTTTTGCCATTTTAGCTCGTTGAAAAGATTATTCTCCTGGAACACCATCCTAAGAGTATGTTCAATATCTTCTTTATCTGGACCCTTAACTAAAGCAGCTCCATAAAAGTTTGAAAAATGCTTTCCTTTCTTATCTGATTCATCACAATAAATATGATACTCCATCTATAACTCTTGATTTCTACGCGCAGTTAAAACTATATAAAGATACTATTTCTTATTTATAGGCCAGTTATCTTATATATTAAAGCATGACTAATATTAAGATGGTTAAACTTTTTAAGCGTTCAAATATCCGTTGTACTTGAATTGCCTGAAATCTGCCACCACGACTAGCTCTGAAGCCAGCTTCATTAAGCTTTTCAGCAATAGCTACCCAATTTAGTCCCTGTGCCCGGTAGAGATTCACCATGGCAGCGGCCCGCTTGTTGTTTTCGTTAGTCACTGCTTTTTGTCGCATCACCTGAGCACCGGCTACCCGGTTCTGGTAGGTTAGGTTTTCCGGCTTACCTAATTTTACACCCTGAGCAATCTTAACTTGGAGAGCTGCTTTGGTCCGGCTACTGATGAGCTCCCGTTCGTGTTGGCTAACACCAAATATTCCAATAGTTAAAGTATTGGCATCCGGCATATCAGCACAGACAAAATCAACCCCGCTATCCTTCAAGGTAAAAATAAAAGAAGCGTTACGGCTAAGTCGATCCAGTTTGGCAATAACTAAAGTGTCTTTAATTTCCGGCCTGCTCAATGGCGGCGATCAGCTGAGGCCGGTTGTTCTTTTTCCCGCTCTCTACTTCGATGTATTCACTGGTAATCTTCTCTCCTTTCAGGAAAGCAGCAACAGCATACTGCTGAGCTTCCAAGCCCAATCCACTTGCCCTTGCTTAGCAGTACTAACCCGGTAATAGGCTATATATTTTTTATTACCCATAGTTTTCTGATTGCAAGTATTGAATTATCCCATCTAGCTTATAAAGCAGTTCCTGGGTAGTGATACTAATAACCCCTTGTTGCTTTTCTGCTTCCAACTTCCCGAGCAAACAATAATGAAGGTGTTTAATTTCTGCTAAATCCAGAGATGCATTAAATTTGATATCCTTGTCGCCTGGTTGGATGTAGTAGAAATTCATAAGATCCGGAATATATATAGGATAAAAGTACGCTATTTAACTCATTTTACAAATCATAAACGCTCGTTTATGATTTGTAAAACTAGTAATTTCTCCTTATTTTTAGTTCAAGATGGAGAAAAAGTATGTTGCTTATTACCGGGTAAGTACTGCCAAGCAAGGAGCCTCGGATTAGGCCTGGAGGCGCAACAATACGCCGTGGCTAGTTTTTGAAAGGACAAAAAGATTACCAGTGAATACGTCGAAGTAGAAAGTGGTAAGAAAAACAACCGGCCGCAACTGATCGCGGCCATTGAACAGGCCCGAAAAATTAAAGCTACTTTAGTTATTGCCAAACTGGATCGGCTCAGCCGGAACGCTTCTTTCATTTTTACTTTGAAGGATAGCGGGGTTGATTTCGTTTGTGCCGATATGCCCGATGCGAATACTTTAACGATTGGCATCTTCGCGGTACTGGCCCAGCACGAACGGGAGTTGATCAGCAGCCGAACCAAGGCCGCACTCCAAGCGAAGATTGCCCAGGGTGCCAAATTAGGGAAACCGGAAAACTTAACCTATCAGGATCGGGTTGCTGGCGCTCGGGCATTAAAAGAGAAAGCAAGTACGAACCATAATAATAAAAGAGCGGCCGCCATGATCGAGCTTTACCGTTCCAAAGGTTTGAGTTGGCTGGCCATTGCTGGTAAATTAAATGAAGCTGGCTTCCGAGCTAGCCGGGGTGGGAGTTTCAGGCGGTCCAGGTGCAAAGAATTTATCAACGTATATTACCATCTAGCCGGTCAAATAGCCGGTTGGTATATAAACAAGGAATCTAATGAAAAACCTAATTGTAATTATAAGTGCGCTTTTTATTGGCGCTACTACTTCTGGCCAAATACTAAAGCCGGTACATGGTCTTATGCCGGAAAAAACGGCAAATAAGGAAGGTATTATTTATATGAAAGCCATCATTGAGCCGGGATGGCATATCTATTCCCAACAGGTGGCAAAAGGAGGGCCGGTAAAAACTGGTTTTACTTTCAATCCTTCCAAAGCATATAAGTTGGTGGGTAGTCCCCAAGAACCAAAACCAGTCACTACGTTGAAAAAGTATTCAACATGCAAGTCAGCTATTTTTCTAACTCGGTTATATTCCAGCAAAAGGTTCAATTTACGAATTCTCCGGTAGTAGTTACAGGTAGTATCGAATACATGGCGTGCAACGACCAGAAATGTTTGACTCCGGAAGAGGTAGATTTAGTATCCCCCTTAAATAGGCTATTCTTCAAATTTTCACAACGCATGAAGTTATAAAGGATAAAGAATAGTGATATAAAGTTGTCAATTCGACAACTCGTTGTTATCTTTGTCGTATACGCCAGTAATACCATAGAAGCATCAATGAATGTTATTAGTTATCCAACCATTAAGGCCTACTTTGAACAACACGCTGCTGCTAAAGCTTATTTGTTAGATTGGTATTATACCACTAAAAAAGCCACTTGGAACAATGTAAATGAAATGCGGCAGATTTCCCTAGTGCAGAAATGGTGGTAGATAGCAAAGTTGTTTTCAATATAAAAGGCTAATGATTTTCGCCTAGTTGCTATTGTGTTTTTCCGAGTTAAAAGAGTTCAGGTAATATGGATTGGAACTCACGCGGAGTATGATAAAATAAAAATAAAAGACCTTTAAAAAAGGTTTTTAGAGTACTAAATTGACTTTACAACATCTTAACGCCCTTTTAGAGATGGAAACAAAATTAATTCACAACGAAGCGGAATATCAGGCAGCATTGAAAAGAATCCGGAACTGGAGAGCCGGAGAAAGGAAGCCCGGAAGATGAAGAAGCAGAAATTTTAACCATGCTGCTGGTTAAATTCGAAGAAGAAAATTATCCGGCAGAAGAACTTGATCCTATTGAGTACCTGAAAACCAGAATGGAAGTTTTAGGGTTAGCGCAAAACGACTTAGTGCCCTACTTTGGAAACAAAGGAAACGTTTCCAAGGTGTTAAACCGCAAACGCCCCTTAAGTCTGCAAAACATCAGAGCCTTAAAAAAAGGGCTAGGATTGTCTGCTGATGTTCTAATATCTGGTTCTGATTATGCGATGTCAGCCTAGTGTGACCTAAATTGATCTCCAAGCCTCTTAGAAATAAGGGGCTTTTTATTATTTATCTTTTTTAGATAAAGCCCCATTCTTCAAACTCATCTCATAAATAAAAAATTAACGATGATTTTTGAGATGGTCTTATGACACACAAATCCAACAAAAAAGACCTGGCAGAACCAAGCCTTTCTCTATATCATTTTTCCGTCGTGGCTGTTGCACAACTACCTGATTAATGGTAGCCGTTAAGAAGTTACCAATTAATCTTTGATGTTATGCAAGGCAGAAGGTATTTGCCGAGGAGAAGGGCTGCTCTTCTCCCTCTCGGCGCACGTGCCGGAACACACTTTACCGACGGTTGAAACAAGAGGTGGATCTGGATTTTCTCTACGAACTACCCAGCCCTATTTCGGGCGTTGTGGCCAACAGTCGATTGACCCGGTAGTTTCTTTAAGCTCTGCTTAGTGGTACCTGGAGAATATGTCTCGGACCGCCAGCTTATCGAACATTGCAGCCTGCGACTGGACCTGCTTTACTTTCTGGACTATCACTTAGACGAGCCCTTGCCCTGGCACTCCCCGGTGAGTCGTGCCCGTCAGCTCTATCCCGAGGCCCTGTTTGAATCGTTGTTTGATAAAGTTTTCGCTTGTGTGTCGAGAAAGGCATGGTAGTCGGTCGTAGGCAGGCCATCGACTCGCACCGGTCAAGGCTAATGCTTCCATGGACAGCCTGCTTCTAAAGCAACCGGCTGGGTCTGCGAAAATGTATGTGATCAGATAACATAGAGAATAGTTCAGCCGCCGAAGAGTCAAATAAAATAAAAACAGCAAACCAGAGCAATTTATTTCTGCTCCCGAGCATCAATTAAGAAAGCTGAAAAAGCACCAAGATCAGCTAAAAGAATCTCCTAAAGGTTTGGGAGGCAATTACGAGAAGGCCCGGCTGGTAAGTAATAAAACTCACTATAGTCCTACTGATGGGGATGCCGTATATCGGTCAAACAGGTAAGGCTAGAAAGCTCAATTATCATTGCAGTCTGGCGGTAGATACAGCCAAGGCGTCATCAGCCATGTGCAGGCCGACTTGGCGGATGGTAGAGATAGCCAGTATCTGCCCGCTATTACCTTAAATTGCACGGCGGTTATAGACAATGAGCTGCTTCTACAGGAGTTGTTGGCCGATAGTGGGTATTCTAATGGAAGCAACTACTCCTTTTTAGAGCAAAGAAGATAATCGGCTGGATACCCGTGTTTGGCCAGTACAAACCGGAAATTGAAGGCTTCCCTTACAATCAACAGCAGGACCAGTTCACCTGTCCGGCCGGTAAAATACTCTCCTTTAAAACCGTTGACACCAATGCGGAGGGAGGATTACTAAAAATCTACCGGGCTACCTACCAGGACTGCAAACAGTGTCCTTTGAAATCCTCTTGTGTTCCTAAAAGCCCATGCCGACAAATTACCCGCACCGCTTACGACCCAGAGTATCGGCGGGCACAGGCAAGGCAGCAAAGCAGAAAGGGAAGCGGATGAAGCGGCTTCGGCAAAGCACCGTGGAGCCCGTCTTCGGCAGCTTAATTCATTATTATGGGCTACGGCAAATAGGGGTGCGAGGCAAAGCCGGGCGCACAAGGTGATGTTACTGGCCGCTACTGCCTTCAACCTGAAAAAATATATGAAGTTCAAGCCAGTGAAAGTAGTAAGCCAAGCCCTTGCACTGGTTAAAGAGCAGCAAAATGTCTTTGCTAGCTATTTTATCGCTTTTACTACCCTCTTTACAACCAGGAAAGTACTCCCGGGTGCAATAAGTTCAGACCGTGAAATCAGTCAGGCTTAAAACAAAGTTGTGCAACAGCCACCGTCCTTTTACGAGACAAAGTTTGTCATGACTCATCCTGAAAAACGTCGACCTATGACCAAGATAGTCTGGACATACCCAAATAAATTCTATAAACTTAATTATACTGGTAATTGGAATTTGGACAGTTATCTGGGTACCTTTACCGCCGGCGGAGTGTTTATGGCAAAGGTACCATTCAATAGTTTTATCCGATCCTGAATAGTACGAAGCCCAATACCACTCTTTTTACCAGGTTCTGGGTTTATTCCTTTGCCATTATCGCGTACTTTCAGGATTAATTCGCCCTCTTCCTGCATTAGCAGAATATCAACACTAGTCGCCTCGGCGTGTTTGGTTACGTTGGTTAGCAATTCCTGGCAGATGCGGTACATAGCCAGTTCCAGGTAAGATTCCAGCGGGTATTCCATTTCCTCCGCATCGCAATTTACCTCGATTGAACTCTGTCTGTATTGTTTGCATAAATCCTCTACCGCTCTGGTCAAGCCGAAATCCTTTAGTACAATTGGCACTAACTCGTGCGATACCCTCCTGGTTTCCTGAATAGCTTCATCCAGTAGTTTTTGGTAATTTTTATTATATCGGATGACACGTGCGGAGCCACCTGGTCCAGATTCAGTTTCGTGGCGTACAACAGCTGACCTACCCCGTTGTGTAAAGATTCGGAAATCCGGCTACGCTCTTCTTCCTGAGCAGCCAGAATACCCAGCAACAAGGCTTTTTGCTGATTCAGCCGCATCTGCAGGTTTTCTTCTTCCAGGCGTTTTACTTCCGAAATATCCAGATCAATGCCTAATACTTTAAGGGGTTCTCCTTGTTCGTTGCGCAGCACCACGGCTTTAATCCGGAAGGTAAGTACCTGGCCGCTTACCCGCAGGCGCAGCGTTTCCTCTAAGGGTTCATGTTTTTCCCGCAAATGATTTACCACCCGCTGCGCAATAGGTTGATCTTCTTCTATTACGTATTCCAGGTAGGTTTCCGGGTTTACCGGGCTGCCTACTGGCAGATTAAACAAGCGGTACATGCCTTCACTCCAGCCAAAGGTGCCGGCCGCAACATCGTACTCCCAACTACCTATGCGCGCTACTTCTTCGGATTGCTGCAACAGCATTAAGCTTTGTAATCGTACCGCTTCGGCTTTCTTAAAGGGAGTAATATCCTTCGTAGTAAGGATGACCCCATTGTGATGCTTTACTAAGGTAAGATAAAACCAGTTATCCGGAAACGGCTCATAAGAATAGTATTGCTCCTGCTCATAAGCCACGCCGCTTTCCACCACTTGTACCATCCGGTCAAAAACACCGGATAAAACAATCCCGGGGCTTTGCTGGCGCACACTTTTGCCCACTACCTCGCCTAATTGCTCTATGGCCTGGCGATTGTTCATTCGCCAGGTAAAGTCTATGATGGTGCCGGTGACATCCCGAACAGCATCAAAGACCTGAATGACATCCAGCGAACTGTCCATGACGGATTGCAGGAATTGCCGGCCCTGAATTATCTCCAGCTCCGCTTTTCGTATCTGGGTAATATCCCGGGCAATAGCCAATACTGTTTCCACTTTACCAGCAGCATTTTTTCCGGCGAAATACGCGAATAAAAGTACCCCTCGCCGTCTGGGGTGGGTAAAGGATTAAAGTGTTCTACTGGTTTGCCGTCTTCAAATGCCTTCTGCAAGCTATCCATGTAAGGCAGGGCTATTTCCTCGGGCAGCCCCATGTCGCTAGGAGTTTTACCCAGTAAGTGCTCTATACTAAGGCCGGTTTTGCTCTCGTATTCGGGTTGGCAAATACCAGCTTGGAATCTTTATCCCATCGGTTATCACATCCGGGTATTTTCAACTAAAGTAAAATATTGGTCCCGGCTGGTTTTTAACTCTGCCGTGCGCTGCTGCACCTCGTCTTCCAGTTGGGTCCGGTACTTTTCTTCCGCCATGCGCAAGGCCTCTTCCACTTGCTTCTGCTCCGTCAGGTCCCGCATAATCTTTACGAAGCCAATGGTGTTATCCTGTTCATCCCGCAACGGCCGGGTAATACCCGAAGCCCAGAACCGGGAACCATCTTGGCGCCGGTGCCAGCGCTCATCCTCCGCCCGTCCTTCTTTCTCCGCCGTCTGTGTTTCCCATTCCGGCGCTTTGTTTTCGCGGTCTTCCGGTACAAAAATAAGGTCGCCTGATTTTCCTATAATCTCCGCTTCGGTATAACCCAGCAGTATTTGGGCCCCACTACTCCAACTAACTACCCGTCTCTGCGTATCGAGAGAAAGGATAGCGTAGTCCTTCGCACTCTCTATTATCAACCGTAAGCGTTG
This sequence comes from Adhaeribacter arboris, assembly GCF_003023845.1. Lineage (NCBI taxonomy): Bacteria > Pseudomonadati > Bacteroidota > Cytophagia > Cytophagales > Hymenobacteraceae > Adhaeribacter > Adhaeribacter arboris. Next base: position 8,481 of record NZ_PYFT01000002.1, read on the forward strand.
TTCCGACTGCAACAACGCTTTCTCGGCCTGTTTGCGGAGGGTTACATCAAAAAAGGTGATCACAATGCCGTTAATCCGGTCCTCAGTGGTACGGTAGGGTAATATCCGCATCATGAAAGCCCGTTGGTCCGTGGTGGTTACTTCCCGTTCCAGAAGGGTGAGCTTCTCCAGGACGGTTTCCACGTCCGCTAGTAAATGGTCATAATCCAGGCGGTGGGTAATATCCGAAATAGGTCGGCCGTAGTCCGAGGGGATTAAATTAAAAATTTGCCGCGCCGCTGGGGTGTATAACCTCGTGCAGAAAGCACGGTCCAGGAAAATGGTAGCGACTTCGGTCGAATTAATCAAATTTTGTAAATTGTTACTGGTAATAACGGTTTCCTCAATTTTTACCTTGAGTTCCTGGTTTACCGTGCGCAGCTCTTCGTTAATCGATTGCAATTCTTCCTTACTGGTTTCCAGCTCTTCCGCGGCCGAGCGCAACTCTTCGTTTATGGCCTGCAATTCCTCGTTCGAGGCTTTTAACTCCTCGGCCTGGTATTCGTACTGTTCCGCTGAAAGTCTTAACTGAGCTTTTATCTGGATCAGCTCTTCTTCCAGTTGCCGGGCGATGGGCTCCTCGACAGTTGTAATTACTTTTTCATTGCTTGTTTCCTGCTCCGGTTCATTTGATTCAAAAATTACCAGGACGAACCCTTTCGCCGGATCGCCTTCTTTGGTAACCGGTTTTACCTGAATGTTTACCGACTGGCGTTCCCCATGCTGACCCCAGACTATATTGCGAACTTCCAGGACGGTTTGGCGTTGTATGGCTTGGTAAAGGATCGAGCGAAGTTCCATGCGTAACTCGGGCCGGATTAGCTGGAGCAGGTTCTTAGTGGGCTCGCCGCCGGATAATTCCAGAAACCGGCCTACTTTCTCGGACATATGCAGGATCTCGTAATCTTCATTTACCACCAACGAGGGCGGTGCGTATTGCTCGAGCAGTTTCTGATGCAACTCCCCGAAAGAAATGCGGCCGGTTGGAGAGCTTTCCGGCTCCTTCGCCTTGCGGATCATTAATGGCGGGGGTATTAAGTTAGGAACCGATTCGGGCACGGGGTATTTGCGCAAGGCCACTTGCCGGGACCGGAAGATCCGATTCTCCCGGCTTACCGTAGCGTACAGATCGCTGGCGCCATCCACGGATTCGGCCGAACCCAGGAACAGGTAACCACCCGGTTTTAAAGCAAAATGAAACGTTTCCATGACCCGTTCCTGGGCCGTGCTATTCAAGTAAATCAGTACGTTGCGGCAGGTTACCAAGTCCAGGCGCGAAAAAGACGGATCTTTTAAAAAATTGTGCTGGGCAAAAAGAATCATTTCCCGGATCTCGCGGATGACGCGGTAGTGATCCCCTTCTTTGGTAAAAAAGCGCTTCAGCCGTTCGGCGGAAACATCGGCAGCATCGTTGAGCGTGTAAATACCTTCACGAGCGGTGCCAATAGCGGCCGCATCTAGGTCCGTGGCAAATATTTGTACTTTCGGCGCATCTACTACATCTAGGGTTCTTTCCGCCACCAGCATGGCCAACGAATAAGCTTCTTCCCCCGTGGCACAACCGGCTACCCATATTCTTATCTCGTCTTCCGATCTTTTATCTTGAAAGATGACCGGTAAAATATCTTGTTCCAGGGCGGCAAAAGGCTTTTTATCCCGGAAGAAATTAGTAACTGAAATTAAAAGGTCTTTTAGTAAAGCCTGGCTTTCCTCGATATTCTGCTGCAAAAAAGCGGCGTAACTCGGCAGGTCGGGCAGGTCTCGCACGTTAATGCGGCGTTCAATCCGGCGCAGCAAGGTTGCCCGCTTGTAATTAGAAAAGTCATGACCGGTGCGCAAGCGCAATTGGGCAAATATTTCGCGCAAAGCCTGTTGGTGTTGCTCCGGCCGCTGCTCCGCGACTAGGGCAATTTCCACGGTGCCCAGACTATCCCGGTAGGCCACGATGCGAGCCGGGATTTCGGCCACCGGCAGCACGTCATCAATCAGCTCAGTAGCAATGGCGTTGCGGGGCATTTCGTTAAATTCGGCCTCGCGGGGGTTTTGTACATAAGCCGCCCCGCCCCTTTCTTTTACCCGTTTTAAGCCCATGGAGCCGTTGGCTCCGGTGCCGGATAAAATAACACTCACCGCTCGGGGGCCGTGCGAATCAGCCAGGTTCCGGAAAAATATATCCACCGGCGCCCGCCTTTCTTCCAGGTGCAGGTTAACCGATGGCGCAATGAAGCCCTCTTCTATAATCAGGTGCTGATTGGGAGGCACCACGTAAATGTGATCCGGCTTAATTTCTACTTTTTCCCGAACCTGTGCCACCGGGATGGTGGTTACCGCCTGAAGTACCTCCGCCAGTTGGCTATCATGATCGGGGGAAAGGTGCAGAATAACCACATACGCCATCCGGGAATCTTCGGGCACGTGCGCAAAGAACTCTCGTAACGCTTGAACACCGCCCGCCGAAGCGCCTAAACCCACAATTAGAAAGTCGTGCGGCTTTTCGGTGAGAAAATCATAAAATTTATTTGATCCCATGATACCCTTTTTTTACTCCCACCCGGAAGGGAGGACTTAATCTTTTAAAATTAAATCTCTTGTTCTCTCAATATTATTCGCCACTCGTTTCTGCCGCTGCTTGTTGGCGGATACTATTGGTGGTTAATTGCTCGTGGTTAAAAACCGATTGCCGGACAATTTCGGCCCGGCTTTCGGCTTCTTTGGCTTTTTTAAAATACATGGCGGCCAGTTTTGGTTGGTTTTTTTCCGCATAGTGGTCGCCCAGGTTGTTGAGCAAAATGATACTTTCCTCTACTCCCCGGATAGCACTCCATAAAGTGTCTTCAATTTTTTCGGTAATAGTGGTTAAAAGGCTATCGGCCGAATACGCGTGCCCGGTGTGGCACCGATAGCGGGCTATATCCCCATCTTTAATGGTAAATAGTACTCCATGACATTCCGGACAGGCATAAGGCGAGGGCTGGCCTACATCCAAAATACCCTTTTCCAGGGCATGGTCCTGAGAGGCGATGCGCACTTCCATCGCCGTCTTTTTTTGCTCTTCCATCCTAATTTCTTTATCTCCTTCGGTTGTTTGGGCGATTAGTTTCACCAGCAGGGCAGCCATTTCGGCAATGGGCAAACAATAATCTACTTCCACAGCCGCTAAAGCATGTTTGGGCATAGAGGACACTTGTGCCTCGGCCGGTTCCTGCACGATAGCAATACCACCCCGGCTTTTTATCGTCCATAACCCAGCCGTACCATCATCTAAGGCGCCGGACAGAATAATACCAATCACCCGAGACCCGTAGATATAGGCGGCTGAACGAAATAAAGGGTCTACCGCCGGCCGAAAACGGTTTTCTTTCGGCCCTCGCGTTATCCGGACCACGCCCTTCTCCAGCAGCAGGTGCCGGTCGGGGGCGCTACATAAATCCGGTTATTAGCGATAGGTTCGTTATCAATGGCGTTGGTGGCCAACAACGTTTTTTGGCGGTTTATTACTTGTGGTAATATGCCCGTTACATCCGGCGACATATGCCAGACGATGAAGATAGCGGCCTCCAGATCGGCGGGCAACGCGGCCGTCAGTTGCTTAATGGCCTCAAAACCGCCCGCCGAGGCACCAATCACAATAATATTTCTTTTACCCAAAATCAGAATTTTATAACCAAGCGCTAAACAAAGTCATTATTTAGTTCTCCTTAGTTCTTGTTGGTAGTCCAGCAGATGGCCTATTAGTTTTACTAAGATAAATAAAAAAAGCTATTTAGGTCAAAAAGGACTATTTAAAAGTGAAAAGGTAGCTAAGCTAAACATTTTCAGAACGATAAGAAATTAAAAATACTGGTTTATACGTTCACTTTTAGGTGTTTATCGGGATAAGATTCAATGCAATTACTATTAAATTGCTAATAAAAATTTGGGTTATGGCGAGACTATTAGATTTTAATGCGGATAACCTGGTGGTTGAAAAATTAGATAAGCAGCAAGCTCAAGAGGCCCTTTTCTATCTGGATGTTTTGTTGGAACAGAGCGGAGAGCCTGAAAGCTCGATGAAGCTTTTAAACTTACAAACAAATATCTTACAGCGTCTCACAATTTTAGGCTCCGGGCAGGAAGACAGCAAACAGTTTTAAGAAGTAATGTCAAATAGAATAATTGATTTAACCCCGGGAGCTTTGACGGTCTATTTTATTTAAAGCCATTAACTTATTAATTAGATCTACTTTTAAGACGCAGTCTTGAATGACTTGATTAGTATCCGTTACGGCTGCCCGATGGTAGTCCAGGTAGAGTAGGGCGGCTTCTACCTGGATTCTGGTCATATTCTCGATGCTAATTCCTTGAAAATAACCTGGTTTGAATAGATCCATCACTCTCTAGCGTTCCTGTCCGCGTCTACAAGAATTAAAGTTACCAAGTTCCGCTTTCTCGTATTTTACCGTATTACTCGCTTACATTTACGTATTTACCTCTTTACTATAGTATTAATTCAGGAAATATAAGGCCTTTTTCTAGCTGGCTAATAGAAATAAAATAAGGGCAACCTATTCGCTAACAATTGTTTGTAAAACCAGTACTTATATTTAACCAGAATAAATACCGAGGCAAAAATAATAAAGAAGGAGATTAGTCTGAGGCAAGTGGAATCAAAAAACGCGATGTGGGAGTACTTAAATCTTTTCCCATCTTTCCGTATTTACCGCAATCACTTGATAGATATCGGGTTAACACGTAAAAACACGCGAATAACACGGAAATAACCGCTGTCCAAGAACTCTGCTTTTCGTTTACTTGTATGGCAAGGGTATGACTCCTGCTGAAAGAATAATCGGATGCTTTTTAAGCTAAACTTTGACCAGTACGTTCCGGTACAACACCAACGGACCGAGGCCTATTTCGCTTTCCTAGTCACGGAAAATCAGGACTTTGATGCGGCCGGCGACACGGAAATGTACCGCTGTTATCCGGTATTTGAGGATGGAAGAATAAATACCCAGCTTAGCTATAACTATCCGAAGAATGAACTACAAACGATTCTTTTGGTGCTCTAATAGCTTGCTGTTATCAGGTTTTATCGTGTTTCGTGTTTATTAATGCTAAGATCTCAGGTTATGCACCATATCATGTACATCAGTACGGCCCTGGTAATCGTCCAGGAAGCAGAACTCCAAGAAATGTTAATCCAATATCGCCGTAATAACCTAAGAGATGCCATCACGGGCCTGCTCTTGTACAGTGGGGAGCATTATGTCCAATTGATTGAAGGCGCCGAAGAAGATTTAAGAAGATTATTTGCCAAGATCAGTAAAGACTATCATCATACCAATCTCATCAAATTAGCCGACGGGGCTATTCGCCAGCGTTCGTTTGAGAACTGGAGTATGGGTTTCAGGAGCGTTAACGAACAGGGGCTCGCCAGCCTGCCGGGCTATCTAAATCCTACCCGCACCACCTTGCCCCACCAGCCGGAAGAATCACCGGTCCATGTGCTTCAACAATTCTTGCAGCAGGATTTGGCTTAGGGCCGCTATTAAGGGGACGGCCCGAGCCCATTTCCTACCATTTTAGAAAAGCTAACTTTGAGAGTAGCGGTTCCGGCGTTTAGTTCCCCGGGATGAGATAAAATAATAGATAGTCACTTATATGAAAGAAGTTCTGCAATATTATAACATCCGCTGGTATTGGATCCCGCTTGTTTTTACCCTATTTCTCTTAAATAGGCTAGCTCTGGCGAACTGGCCTATTCTTTCCTTGTCCCCGGTAAGTAACCAGTATCTAAGTAAGGGCGAGCTCGTTCTGGAAATCCTGCTCAAAGGTTCTTTGATGGGATGGCTGCTCTTCTTGCTGCCCAACCACTCTCCTATCTTGGTAAAAGAAAAATTAAGACGCGCTTGGCTGGCGGGTCTGGCCATTTGGTACATTTTGTTTGCGGATATTTAAACGAGGCTGATTCGGGGAAAATGAAAAAATTACGCTTGATTTATAAGCTGTTGACCGGCTTAGAGCAAGAACTACTAGGGGCCGCTCAGCAGTACAACCGGGTTAATCACCGCCTTTTTGCCGAAGCCTGTCACTTGTTAATATATCCCCGCTTTATATCCCAGGAAACAATTATCGCTAGTTACAAGGCCTCGTCTCCAGTAATACCCCAATTTACCATCCAGCTGACCGTTAATAGTTTAGAAGTAACCAGTTGTTTGATTGTGGATCCTTTATTGACGGCAGTTGTCCCGGCTATTATTGAAAGCTGGCCCCCCTTGGTCTTAACGCTGAATGTAACCCAAGATCTGGACGAGTACCAACAGCTCAATAGCCTTTACCAAAGAGTAAAGTATCATATCTGTCTCCATCACTTTACCAGGGAGACAGACCGCTTGGTAATTTTAAGTTTATCTCAGTTTCAGATTTTTACCTTATTACTTCGTAATGCTTTATTTACTGCTTGATAAACCCAAGCTTAGGTTACTATTCCCTACCGAATAGCTTTTACCAACCATCACCTTTTATCAGGCCGTCGTTTAGCAAGTTTGATAATCTATTTACCTGGTAGAGGTACCAGAACAAGGCGAAAATCAGCCAGCGGACCTGCTCCTGCGGCTAGTTCGTCCAAGTAAAACACTTACTATGTAGAAAGTGTTTGGGTACTTTTAAAGGAAAATCAAAATGACTGACACGGGTACCAGACCCTAGAATTCAACCAAGGGAACTAGCATTTTAATGGTCTTATCAGTACCCTCTTTTAACTTGGGACTTTAAGGCTTTGAGCTCCGTTTTAGCGGCTTTTAGTCGTTGCATGGCGGCTTTTTCTCGCTGCCTAGTCTCTTTAAGTTCAGATTCCCGTAAATCTACTATTTCGGCCTGAGACGAAATCCGTGGATCATTATATCCCTTCCCTCTAAAAAGGGATGAGCAGCTAATCATTAGCGGAAATATTAAAATAAATATCCCGGAGGTAAGTTTTACATAATTCAAATTTGTCATCTGTATTCTCAGTAAGGAGTAAAGTCACCAAACACCTAAATGCTTGGTTTCGGTATTACACTCAGTAAAGACTAGAAAAGTAAAGTATCTTTACTGATATAAGTTTACTCCTTTAAGGATGATTGCGTTGCGAAAGCCTCTGCTACCTATTAGTACTTTTCTATATACTTAATCTGAACTCGCGCGCTTTTTACCTTAATTATAACCCCTGTTATGATTTAGCGGACAATACCAGATAAAAACAAATTCCTTCTACCAGCATCCCTCCTATATTTACATCTAATCGGCCTATTCTGATAAGTTGTTTTATGATAAATGGCTTGGTACAATCTTAAAAAAACAGTCGTTTTTGAGGTACGTTGGTCAACGTATTGCCGGATTAGACAGGTCCCACCAGACGTTTTAACCAGTGATTCGCCCACCTATTTAATTCAGAACTTCACTAATCCCGAGCAAGCACTTACCTGGTTAACGGGGCAGCCCTTCCGTGCAGTAGGAAAACCTCTTGACTAAAGCAGAGGGGAGAAGAATTAAAAGCACCCGTTTTCTGAAAACTCATGGTATTAAGTTACTATATTTTTGCAAGAAATACGGATTTTAGGAGAATATAGACAACCAAATACCAATAGGGAGTAAGTATATAACAAGCACTTCAAGCTAGAAGGTAAATAGTTATGAGAACGCTCTTGCATTCGGTGGAACCCTTAACCTGGAATTTATTCCAGCCGCTGGAAACCTTAACCCAAAAGGAGTGTATTCATAACATCTTATTCCTCAAGTACCTGCTCCACAAAGAACCTAATGCCCGGGTCCGGCAGCGAATCCACTACGATCTGGATCAATTAACGGATCACCTGTTACACTTACTCGATCAAGCCGAGATGCCATTCGAGGGAGAAATCCGTCGGCCACTTTTTTGATTCTTTCCATTTGAACTGCTCGCCATGAACTTGGTTACTTTCCATCAAAAAAACATAGAGCAACGAGCTGATTTGGTAAGTCAGAAAGGAATTTACTTAGCTTCCCGGCAGGATGCTCTTTATAGCTATCATTTATTTTATGTCCAAAAATTATTTGTGGAAGTAACTCAAGAAATTCCGGGCAATGACTTAGTCCTGATCCGGGGCTTTATTAATGTTTTTAGCTTATCAGCTTACCTGGACTCAATCGATATTAGCGCTCTGTACCAGGATGGAGACGGACTTTTTTAGCGGCGCTTCGTTTCCGTAGGTGCGAGAAGGAAGGTCTTTTTAGAAATTTAATTTGCTTTCCAAAATGACTTCTTAATACTTGTTGAATGATCACAAAAGAGGCCACTGTACTGAGCAAAACTACTAACACCACCACCGATAAAGGGACTACTTGAAACAAGACCATACTCTAGCGTACGGGGTCCTATTATAAAAGTCACTGATAGTCAATAATTTATTTTTACGTTTTATTATCTAACGTGCCAAACCAAACACTATAAGATCAGGGAGAAAGAACAAGTATTGGCTTATAAGTTAATTTATGTAAAATGACTTAAATACAATCTCAGAAAAATGGTCGTTTCGCGAGATGTATTTTCAATTTAACCTACCTCAAACAACGTTAACCGTATTGTGTCGTCCTGAAAAATTTGATCATTTAATTACATTACATAGAAGGCGATCTACTTTTGCTTACCTGAATTTGCTGAGACTTTAAATATAGTTACTCCGTCTTTTTGCAGCGTAGAATTACCCTGCCAGTCGGTATAAGTGTACTGGTCATTGGTATATTTTATTCCCGAACCGGTGGGCTGTCCTACTAAGGTAATGGTTTCCCCTTGGTAGAGAATGACCATGGTATTAACGGCATTGTTAAAGGTATAAGGTAGCTCCTCCCCAGTAGCAGATTTTAGTACTCCTTTTATAACTTGCGATGGAGCGGCCTTCCCAGCTTGTTGTGGGGAAGGAGTCGTACAACCAGATAAATAGGTTAAAAATATAGCCAGGAAACTCACTTGACTTATTATCTTTTTCATATACAACTCATTTCCCAAACATCTAACAAAGTTAATCATATTTGCTTTTTTATTATTTCGGGTATAACTTATTCGCGCAATTATTAGTCTTAGAGTAAGCTATTAAGTTATGCGTCCGGAATTAAAATGGTTGCTGCTTTTACTGGGGCTAAACTTATGGGGACTATCCACTTGGGCGCAGTTGAGTAGTCTACCTCCGCCCGAATTAATTACCGACCGGCAAGGCTTACCCCAAGGCTTTGTGCCCGGCATCGTGCAAGACCCGCAAGGATTTATCTGGATGGCTACCCGCGATGGCCTGTGTCGCTATGATGGCAACCGGTTTAAAGTTTTCCGCCCAAAGTTGGACACAAGACCTTCCTCCTGGTTTTCTGATTTAAGATTCTTGCAACTGGATCCGCAAGGAAACATTTGGATTATTTCGGAGCAAGGTGGTATTGCCTTCTTTGATCCCCGCACCGAAGCCTTTACTGATTACTCTCCGCAAATTTTTGGTCAGCAACCCTTCGATGAATTAATAGTGCAACATGCGTACCCAGACCGGCAGAACCGGTTATGGCTGGCCTTTTACGGAAAGGGGTTAATTTGCTTTCATATCCGTACTAGGCAAGTGCAATGGTTTCGGCATCAACCGGAAAACCCAAACTCCCTGGCAAGCAACTGGGTACGCAATATACTGCAAGATACGCAGGGCACTATCTGGATAGCCACCAGTGCAGGGTTAGACCAATTTCAGGAGCAATCCGGGCGTTTTATTCATTATAAGCCGGAATCAGCTACGCCGCTAACGCTTCCGGAAACTGATCTTTATACCCTCTATCAGCGACCAACGGGCGAAATCCTGATCGGTTCGGCAAGTTTTATAACCAAATTTAATCCCAGTAGTGGCCAGGTACGGTCCTACCGCTTGCCTGCTGCTGGGGAGACTCAGTTTGGAATGCGCTTTGCGACCGATAGCAAAAGCGTAATATATTTTAGTCAGCATGACCGGTTATTTCGCTTTACCGACGATGCTGGTCCCCAGTTATTGACCCGATTGACCTTACAAACTGGGAATTGCGCGAGCCTGTTGATTGACCGTTCCGATGTTTTATGGCTAGGTACTGATGGATCGGGCGTACGAAAGTATGACCTGCGGGCAGATGGCTTCCAAACAGCCCGCTACCAGGTTAATTTTCAGACGGATTTATTGACCCAGTGGTTGGGCGTTCCCAGCTCGCTGGTAGTACCGAACGTGCAACATAATAATCCCTATCAATTCCGGTACACCTATGATAAGATGGGATCTCTCTGGATAAACGTTGGCAGTTCTGATTTCTATCATATTAATCTAAACACCCGACAAACCGAAAAAATAAATTTTCCAGTTTCCTTTAAGGAAGCCATCAGTCCAATGGCCACCGATGGCAAAGGGGAGGTCTGGTTGCTACATGAGTACCAACTCTGGAACTATGATCCTGGACAGCAGCAGTGGGTTCTCTCACCCTATCGTCTAGATAAGAAGAGCACCTACGAGATTCTCCAGATGGTGGTGGATGAACAGGCCTTCTGGTTAGCCAGCAGATCCCGCGGGTTATTCCGGCTCGATCGCCAAACGGGACAATTGCATCAGTATGCCTACGAGCCGGATAACCTCACCAGCTTGAGTAATAATGCTTTGTTTTGTTTATCCCAAGATCCTACCGATGCTAATCGCTTATGGATCGGCACCTTTGGCAGTGGCTTATGTGCTTTTGATAAACGCTCTGGTCAGTGCCGACGGATTACCGAGCAGGATGGCTTACCCAATAACGTCATTTATTCGGCTTTGCCCGATGAGCAGGGATATCTATGGCTGGGAACCAATAAAGGGCTTTGCCGCCTGAACCGGAAAACTTTTCAAATGCAGGTCTATACCACCGAAGATGGACTACTGACCAATGAATTTAACCGGTTTCACTACCTGCAGTTGCCTGCTACCGGCCAGATTATCATGGCCGGAGTAGAAGGATTCACGGTTTTCCAACCCTCCCAGTTGCAAGATGATAGCTTTAAACCCAAAGTAGAGCTAACCGAATTACAAATAAACAACCGGGTGGTGGAACCAAGAAAAGATTCCCTCCTGAATCGTCCTATTCATGCGTTGAAGGAGCTTATCTTACCCTATAATCAGAATTTTATCACGGCTAGTTTTGCGGCTTTGCAATATAACCGTCCCGGTAAAAACCAATATCGTTACCAACTAATAGGAATTGATAATGGGTGGGTGAAAAGCCGTGAGCCACAGGCCGTTTATACCGCTTTGCCACCGGGTGAATATTCATTACGGGTAAATGCTTCCAACACTTCCGGACATTGGAGCCCCTACGTACGCCAACTGGCTGTTATCATCAACCCGCCCTGGTGGCGCACCTGGTGGGCCTATCTCTTATACGGATTTTTGGTTAGTGGCATGATCTGGTACGGCTTTCGATTGTACATTAACCGCTTGCGCTTGCAGCAGGCCATTACCTTGCGGCAACAGGAAGCCCGGCAATTACGCGCCCTGGATGAGCTGAAGTCCCGCTTTTTCACCAATATCACCCACGATTTCCGGACCCCTTTAACGCTGATTCTCTCGCCCATACCGGGCTTATTGCAGTACCTGGCCGGAACGCCGTACCAAAAAACACTGGCAACGATGGAGCGGAATGCCGGGCAGTTACTGGGGTTAATCAACCAGGTGCTGGACTTTTCTAAACTGGATGCCCAAATGCTCACGGTGCAGGAGTCACGGGGTAACCTGACCGAATTTGTAGCGCAAACGGTGCAGATATTCCAAGAAGAAGCCAACGCTAAATCTATTGGATTAATCTACCAAAGCGAGGCCACGGGAGATTACTGGTTTGATGCCGGCAAATTAGAGCGCATTCTCTCCAATTTAGTGGCCAATGCTTTAAAGTTTACTCCCACTGATGGACAAATAACGGTTTCCCTCCAAGTGACCGATAGGGTACTTTTAACGGTGGCGGATACGGGTAGGGGGATACCAGCAGAAAAGCTCCCGTCTATATTTGAGCGGTTTTTCCAGGTAAACGGCGATCAAGCGGATAATTCCTCTAAAGGCACGGGAATTGGACTATCCTTAGTGAAAGAACTAGTGGAGCTCCAGCGCGGGCAGATTACCGTGGAAAGTGAGCCCGGAAAAGGAACGGAGTTCCGGGTTTGGCTGCCGCTCCAACCGGCAGCGGAATCAGTACCCGAAAAGGAGGGCGTACTCTTGCCCTCCGACAATGGGCTTACCGCTGTCGTCCAAGCTAGTAACGAGGAACCGCCGCTCATTTTACTGGTAGAAGACAATCCGGAGCTAGCCGATTTTATCCAAGACAGCCTGCCCCAACAGTACCGCATTAGTCGGACTACGAACGGAGCGGAAGGACTCGAGCAAGCCTTCGCCGAGTTACCCGATGTGGTAATCAGTGACGTGATGATGCCGGTGATGGATGGCTATACTTTCTGTCACCAACTCAAGACCGATGAACGCACCAGTCATATTCCGGTTATTCTGCTGACGGCGAAAGCGGCTTTAGACAGCCGCCTGGAAGGACTAACCCATGGGGCCGACGATTACCTGACCAAGCCCTTCCACGTGCCGGAGCTAAACTTACGCATTCATAACCTGCTCGAACGGCAGCGCCGCTACCGGCAATACCTGCAGCAAGAATTAATTCTTCCCACCAATACATCAGATAGCTCCCCTGCTCCTCTGGATCCTTTTCTGGCGAAACTCTACCGGGTAATAGAAGCCAGGCTGGACGATACTTCTTTGGGGGTAGAACAATTGGCCGAGCAACTCCACCTGAGTCGGTCACACCTACACCGCAAGCTCAAAGTGCTGGTGGGATTGCCCCCGGGGGATGTTATCCGCAACTACCGCCTTCAGCGGGCTACCCATTATTTGCGGGAAGGACTGAACAGTTCCGAAACGGCTTATCGGGTAGGATTCGACAGCCCACCTTATTTTGCTAAATGCTTCCGGGAAGTTTACCAAATGAGCCCCGGTGAATTTGCCCGCCGAAGCTAAAAATCCACTCAAAAAAGCACTAAAATCTACTCCGTGCAACCTCCGTTACCACATTGGTGACGTGGGTTACTGCCTTTTTATGCCCCAGCTGCAACCTTTGTAGCGTTCCTTTTTTCATCTTTAAAACCAATTTGTATGTGCCTTTTTTTACAACCGAATGCTTCCTGTGTAATAAAAGCGACAGGAATGAAGCCTCAATCTTTCCGACAACCAATGCTTCCCTCCGGCCCTACTTGGCCGCGCCTGGCTCAGCCCAGGCTATTGTTGCTGCTCTTATTCCTCTGCCTACCGCTCACCAGTCTATGGGCCCAGCCCGCGATTGCCTGGGATAAAACCTTCGGCGGCAGTAGTAGTGATAATCTTCGATCCCTGCAGCATACCCGTGATGGGGGATATATTCTGGGTGGCAGGTCCAGGTCCGAAATGGGTGGCGATAAAACCGAAGCGGGCATAGGCGACATGGATTACTGGGTGGTGAAGTTAAAGGCCGATGGCACTAAAGAATGGGATAAAACCATTGGCAGCAGTGGATTTGATGATCTTCGATCCCTGCAGCAGACGAGTGACGGCGGCTATATTCTGGGCGGTATTTCCTTTTCCGGGCCTAGCGGCGATAAAACCGAAGTTTCGAAAGGTAACTATGATTACTGGGTGGTGAAGCTAAAGGCCGATGGCACCATTGCCTGGGATAAAACCATTGGCGGCAGTGGATTTGATGATTTTCGATCCCTGCAACAGACGAGTGACGGCGGCTATATTCTGGGCGGCAGTTCCGATTCCGAGCCTAGCGGCGATAAAACCCAAGCTTCGAAAGGCTCCGCAGATTACTGGGTGGTGAAGTTAAAGGCCGATGGCACTAAAGAATGGGATAAAACCATTGGCAGCAGTGGATTTGATGATTTTCGATCCCTGCAGCAGACGAGTGACGGCGGCTATATTCTGGGCGGTATTTCCTTTTCCAGGCCTAGCGGCGATAAAACCGAAGTTTCGAAAGGTAACTATGATTACTGGGTGGTGAAGCTAAAGGCCGATGGCACCATTGCCTGGGATAAAACCATCGGCGGCAGTGGATTTGATGGATTAGAATCTCTACAACAGACGAGTGATGGCGGCTATATTCTGGGCGGCAGGTCCTCTTCCGAGGCTAGTGGCGATAAAACCGAAGTTTCGAAAGGTAACTATGATTACTGGGTGGTGAAGCTAAAAGCCGATGGCACTAAAGAATGGGATAAAACCATTGGCAGCAGTGGATTTGATGATTTTCGATCCCTGCAACAGACGAGTGACGGCGGCTATATTCTGGGCGGCAGTTCCGATTCCGAGCCTAGCGGCGATAAAACCCAAGCTTCGAAAGGTAACTATGATTACTGGGTAGTGAAGCTAAAAGCCGATGGCACCAAAGAATGGGATAAAACCATCGGCGGCAGTGATGAAGATATTTTATTTGACCTGCAGCAGACGAGTGACGGCGGCTATATTCTGGGCGGCAGTTCCTCTTCCGAGGCTAGTGGCGATAAAACCCAAGCTTCGAAAGGCAGCGAGGATTACTGGGTAGTAAAGCTGACGAGCAAAACTCCGGCCCTTACCAGCATCAGTGCGGTTTCTACCATTGGCGGCCAAGTCACGCTCACCGGCCAGAATCTGAGCGCTGTTACTGCTGTAAAGGTAGGTAACAGCACTTACTCCAATTTAGAAATTAATAGCGCCGGTACCCAAATCCGCTTTAACTTACCCACCGGCTGTGGCCAAAACCTGAAAGTAGTGGCCCTGGCCGGCACCGTGGAAAGCAACGCGCTTTCTTTCTCGTACACCAACCAAACCCCAGAACTAAGTGCCATCATCGTCTCCGCCAATCCACTGGCCACCAACTCAACCCTCACGGCCAACACCACGGTAAAAGACGAGAATCTAAGCTCGGCCGTTTGGAACTGGGGCGATGGAAGTACTTCTCCGGCTACTCTTAAAAGTAGCACCATCAGCGGCAGCCATAAATATACCAAAGCCGGCACCTATTCGCCTGTTCTTACCGTCACCGATGCCTGTGGTCAAATTACTTCGGCTACGTACGAGTACGTAGTGGTTTACGAGTCGGGGGCAATCACCGGTGCCGGGGGCTTTACCTCACCCAAACAGGCTTATAAAGCGGATACTAAGCTCACCGGAGCCGCCGTATTTGGCTTGTTTGCCCGCTTTAAGAAAGGCACTAGTACGCCGGAAGGCAGTACCTTGTTTGCCTTTAAAGCCGGTAAAGTAAAACTAGCTTTTTGCAGTACTGTTTACGAAACCCTCACCATTTCGGGTACCAAAGCGCGCTACACGGGTAAAGGTAAAATCAATGGCCAAGGCAATTACGGCTTCTTAGTTTCATTGATTGATGGCCGTCCGGATAAGTTCCGCATCAAAATCTGGAATAAAGACAAAAAGAACCAGGTAGTCTACGATAACAACCTGAGCAACACGGCGGATGCGGCGGACCCAGTTACAACCATTGTAGGCTTTATTATGATTCAAACCAGCAAAGCTGCCGTGGCCCGGATGAGCTTGCCCGGCGTAGAAGTAACCCCAGAAGAGAAAACCGCACCTACTTTCCGCAACTACCCCAATCCGTTCTCGGAGAAGACTACCCTGGAGTTTACGTTTGATGAAGATGAGGAATATACTTTAGCAATCTATGATCTAGCGGGCAAGTTGGTAAGCCAACTGCCAAATGGCAAGGCTGAGGCGGGTAAGTTAAACCAGGTAGAATGGCCAGCCGCTCAGCACCCCACCGGCGTGTACCTGGCCCGGCTGAGTACGGGTAAAGCGGTGCAACATCTGAAGTTAGTGATTCAGTAAAGAATACCAGGCCGTAGGCAAAACCGCGCTACGGCCCGCTTTATTTTTTCAGTTGCTATTTACCTCTCATAAACAGAATGGAAGGATGCTGTTCGGTACAGTATCCTTCTTCATAAATACTAAAAAGCATGACACCCTCTATTTTGCAGACGACATCCCGTATCCAAGTACTGGATTTTATCCGCGGCTTTGCTCTCTTGGGAATTCTGGCCATCAATATTCAAACCTACTCCTTGTTTGCCTTTCTGCGGCCCGAACAGGTGTATGCATTTGGCTTAGACCAACCCGAAACCTATGCCCCCACCCAGTTTTTCATTCACCTTTTTTTTAAAGGGCAATTCTATACCCTCTACAGTTTCTTGTTTGGCCTGGGGTTTTACCTGATGGGGCAAAAGAATCAGCAGGCGGGCCGGGATGCCAACCGCTTATTTAAACGCCGCTTGTGGGGGCTGCTCTTACTGGGAGTGATACACGCTTTTATCTTTTGGTTTGGCGATATTCTGCATAAGTACGCTTTGCTGGGTTTTACCCTAATCTACTTTAACCAGAAATCGGTATTTACCCTTCTAAAATGGGTGATGGGACTAGCCCTTTTGGTTATTCTTTGCCAAACGGTAAATACATTGTTTTTTCCTGCTACTCCCCAGCAACTAGCCCGAAATCAACAAGAATTTGACGCCGTGATTAGCCAGGTAATTACAACTTGGCAACATGGTTCTCTGTTGCAAGTAATGAGCCTGCAAAAGTTAGGCGTACTGATGCTGCATTTAAAAGCCGTCCAGCAGGGCCTGGCCTCTTATGCCCACTACCTGATCATGTTCTTGCTTGGGCTCATGGCGGGTAAACTACACCTGTTTCAGCACCTGGCTCGCTTTAAGCTTTCTTTACTGCGAATAGCTTTACTAGTGTTTCCTTTGGCCGTAGTGCTTAAAGCTCTTTCCGGCTTGCCTCTCTTCGGGATCCATTTACTCCCGTCCCACCAGCTCGCTGCTGAAAAGCTACTTTTCTCCCTGGCCGAATTTATTGGTACGCCTTTGCTGACCCTCGTCCTTTTAATGGAACTCACGCTTTGCTGGCCGCACCTACCTGCCCGGTTCGTGGGCTGGATAGCGAATACGGGGCGGATGGGACTGACCAATTACCTGCTGCAAACCCTGCTTTGTATGGTTCTTTTTTACGGGTACGCGGGGGGGCTTGCCGGGAAGGTAACGTTACTTGAAACTTTAGGCATTGTGCTGCTGCTTTATGGGTTTCAGGTGGGGTATAGTAACGTGTGGTTGCGATACCATTCCATGGGACCAATGGAAAAGCTTTGGCGGCGCTGGACCTACGGTCAGCTACAAGCGACCAAAATCAAACGGGTTAAAGCTCCGGCGGCTAGATAGTAGCATTCCGCAACACTTTTCAGTAATTTTATTTTCCTATAATAAATTTTCCTATAATAAGATGAGACGAATCATTGTCAACCCCTGCCTGAAAGAATCCATCATTTTTGTGCAAACCGCCGCGGAAACCAATGGGGCGGTTACGGAACTCATTATTACTTTACAACCGGGTGGCGGCAATCCTTTACATTATCATACCTCCTATACCGAGACCTTTACGGCTTTAGAAGGAGAGTTAGGGTTAGAGTTCAAAAACTAGTGGCGGCCCGGGCTAAAAAGAAAAGCATAGAACAACAATTTAATTACCCAATATTGCTCCTAATACATAAAGCTTCTTTTAACCCGGTAGTTAAATCAAAGTCAGATTTCATGATAGATAATAATCAACCCATACTAGTAAACGCCGGAGAAGGGAAGGAAATAAGAGTAGGTCGTTCTAAACTCTTTCTTAAGTTATTTAGTCAGGATACGGCTAATAAATTCTCTATAACCGAGTATGAATTACCCTCTGGCTTTCCGGGTCCGCCAGCGCATAAGCACCGAGTATTTGAACATGCCTGGTACGTATTAGAAGGAGAGTTAACCGTTCAGGTAGGGGATAAATTATTGGTTTTAACCACCGGCAGCTTTATTTTTATTCCTAAGAGACTCGTGCATGCTTTTGCCAATTCCAGTGAGGCACTGGTAAAAATATTGGTGATTGATACGCCAGGAGGCTTTGAAAACTATTACGATGATTTGCAAGCCGCTTTTGGGCAGGGACAAGCCATGGATCACGAAAAGATGAGAAAAATTCAGCTTCAGTATGATACCTATCCGCCGGATTATGTATTTTAAAGAAAGAATGATTAATGAAGCTGTTATGAGCAATGTAATAAGTAAACCCCACCTGCCCTCCGCTAATCAGCAACCGTTAACTAAGCTCAGCATAGTGACTTTGCGTTGGTCGGCCTTCTTGCTGGTGACTACGGTCTGGATCAGTGCCGCTCTGTTTGGTTTATATATTCTGGCTTTTTACGCGGCGGCGCTCTACGAAGGCGACACCAACCGGTGGAACGAAGTTTTGCCGGGCTTGTATGAGCAAGGTTCCGTCACCACAACTTCCGGGATTGGCCTGCATTTCGCTACCGGAGGTATTATTCTCTTGCTGGGCAGTATTCAGCTAGTAGACAATATCCGGCTTCGTTTTCCCACCTGGCACCGGTGGATTGGCCGGATATATGTCATTTCTTCTTTGCTGGCTGCCCTAGGTGGGTTGCTATTTATTCTCCTGAAAGGCACTATTGGTGGCTTGGTAATGGACCTGGGCTTTGGCTTGTACGGCGTATTGATGTTGGTAGCAGCCATAGAAACCTACCGGCATGCCGTAGCCCTACGCTTCGAAAAACATCGGGCCTGGGCTTTACGCTTGTATGCGCTGGCGATTGGTTCGTGGTTATACCGCATGGACTATGGTTTCTGGCTACTGTTGACCGACGGCTTGGGGCATACCCAGCAGTTCACCGGCGTCTTTGACCAGATCATGTTCTTCTTTTTCTACTTGCCCAATCTCCTGGTGGTGGAAGCTTTTATCCGCGCCCGTGATTACCAAGCTTCTTCGACGGTGAAGTTGGCGGCTTCTTTTGTTTTGCTGTTGGCCACTACTTTTCTACTAGTGGGTACCTATTATTTTACCTTGTATTATTGGGGTCCAGCAATCGTAAAGTGGCTACCCCTCTCTTAATAGAAAGCATGTCCCATTTACCAAAAAGATCCCGCACCTTCTTAGCGTATTTTCCTGGAAAATAAATCATCTACCTTCTCTTATGAAAGTAAATTACGTTCTAATTGCTCTGATTTTGGCCCTAACGCTGCCCGCCGCCATCACCGAAGCCCAAGTTAATTCTTCAGATAAGGATACTATTCAAAGTATTATCCAGCAAGAAACAGAAGACTGGAACAAGGGCGATGCGAAAGGCTATTCCCGGTGTTTTGCCTCGGATGGCACTTTTACCAATATTCTGGGCATGTTCTTTACCGGGAAAGAAGAATTTGAGAAAAGGCACCAGCAAATATTTGCCGGTATCTTTCGGGGAACAGCGATGAAACAAAATATTATTTCGCTCAAGTTTGTTCGTCCGGATGTAGCCCTAGTAGAAACGCTTACCTGGACTTCCGGATTCTCCAAAGCTGGTCTTCCACCCGGCATGCATCCGGATACAAAAGGACGTCTACGGACTCGTTTATTACAGGTGATGGTAAAAGAGAAAGGCCGGTGGAAAGTTGTTAGCTATCACAATGTGGAGGTAAACCCGGAAGTACTTCTACCAGAGCCGCAATGAATCGGATAAAATCTTTAGAAAGTAGCTGTTTCAGTTTAGCCTTTATACCAATTAGAGCAGGTCGGTTCCTGAAATAGCTTTACAGGTTAGATGGTTAAAGTTCTATTTACATTATTGCTTAACTGGTTTGTATTGATAAGGTTTCTCCTTTCCTGTTTTCGCCAACGTTTTTTAAGTGGACCTTCCTGCTGGTGTGCCTGAGCAGGAGTTAAGTAATCACAGGAAGCAGGAGGGCGCAGCTGGTTATAAGCCAGGATAGACTTAGTGATTGCTGCCTTGGCTAAGTCAAAGGAGATAAAAGCCCGGCAGTTAAATTCATCTTTAAGGATGCCGTTTATTCTTTCGGCTATAGCATTTTCCCCGGGGTCTCCTTGATTGGTCATACTGATGCGGATCTCCTTGGAACAAAGTAACTCAATATATTCTTGGCAGCAGTACTGGATACCCCGGTCCGAATGATGAATCAAGCTTTCTTTTCCCTTGGGTAAAGTCTTAACTGCCATTTGTAGAGCCGCCAATGGTCCTTTCGTCTGTAAGGTGGTATCCAGGGCCCAACCCATGATTTTATGAGAATAAGCATCCGTGATCAAACTTAAATAGCTAAAATCACGCCCCGTTCTGATGTAGGTGATATCACTTACCCATAGCTGATTAGGTTGGGTCGCCGTGAATTCTTTCACTAGGTTCACATACTTGTAAAATGGATGCTGCGAGTTAGTTGTTTTTGCCCGTTTGCGTCGCTTAGAACGCAGTAAATGATGCTCCCGCAGCAAGTCATACAGCTTGTCCCGCCCCAGTTTTATTTGATGCTCGGCCAAGAAGTCACTTAGCAAATGATGCAGTTTTCCCGTGCCTACGCCGGGTAATTGCTCCCGCATCTTTATTACTTCTTTGACAATAGCCAGCTGATTTATTTCCACTTTTTCTTGCTGCCACCGCTGCTCATAGTAGGCTTGCCGGGATTTTCTCTCGCAGTCCGCACAGTTTCCCTAAACCTATTAAGGGATGCTGGGTGTTTAACTCCTGGACCGCTTGGAACCATACTTTTTTCTAATGTCTATCTTTAGCTGCTTTTCAGCCACCGAAATCATACTCTGTAAGGCGGTATTCTGCAGCTTTAATTGCGTTACTTGAGCTTCGGCTTCTTGTAATTGTCGCTTTAACTGTTCAACGGTTGTTTGGGATGGTGCCATCAGAAATGCTGATTTTGGTCGATAATACTCCGGGCAGCCGCGTTTTAAAGTACCAGCGATTCCATTTTTGTAAAACGGAACCTGAAACCTGATGCTTTTGAATGGATTGTCGAAGGGAAAGCATGCCCGAACGAATTTCTTCGACCATGATTCTTTTCTCTTTAGACGAGTAAGCTTCTTTTACGTTTCCTTTTAATTCACTTTTATTCATAGCTTTATACTCTTGGTGTAAAGCTATTTCAGGAGTTTACCGCAAGGCCTCATAACCAAGAATATGTAAAATAGAAATTTTGGTTTAGGTTATTTTCAGTTTTAAATTTAAAAAATTAATTATTGTTATCTTTGCTATTAAGTCTTCTTTCCAACTCTTCTTCTATCTCCTCAATAGTAGGTAGTTCACCTTTTAATTCCTCTGGAACAGCATGAGTCAGCTGATATTCCGCAACTCCTAGTGGCGCTGTTATATTCTTTAATGAGTATTCTACGACCACCTTATTAGGAGTTTTGCAGAGTAATATACCTATACTTGGATTATCGCTTGGATGCCTCATTTGCGCATCCACAGCGTTTAAATAGAAATTCAGTTTTCCGGCAAATTCCGGCTGAAAGTCTTTCATTTTTAATTCTACCACTACATGGCAACGTAGCTTAGTATGGTAGAGCAGGATGTCTAAATAATATGTATCCCCATTGACATGGACCTGGTACTGCCTGCCCATGTACGCAAAGCCTTGGCCTAACTCTAGCAGAAAGTTGGTAACTTGGTCAGCCAGCGCGTTTTCCAGATCCCTTTCCCTTGCCTGTGGTCCTAAAGTAAGAAAATCAAAATTATATGGATTTTTTAGCGTTTCTATAGCAAGGTCAGCTTGAGGCTTCGGAAGCGTTAAAGCAAAATTATTTTGCGCTTTACCCTGTCGTTGATAGAGCTTACTATCCATTTGGTGCAACAGTACGACACGGGACCAATTATAGCGAATTGTCTCACTCACGTAAAAAAGCGCTTCTTTCACATCGGCGCACTTTGTAATAATCTCGCGGTTATGTCCCCATGGAATTAGTCCCACAAGCTGTGGCACTAATTCTTGCTCATCGTCCAAATTTACAACAGAAGGTAATTGTCCCACAAGCTGTGGGACTAATTCTTGCTCTTGACTATAAAACAGGTACCACTTGCGGATATAAAATAAGTTAGTTCTAGAAAAGCCCTTCATTTTGGGAAACGCTATACTCAAGTCTTTGGATAACTGCTCAATTAAGTTATCGCCCCAATTAGCCTCCTGTTGCTTCTCTACTATCTCCTTTCCCAATTGCCAATATACTAGGATTAGCTCTGTATTTACTCTAACTGCTGCTTTCAGTTGAGAAACTTGTATTCGTTTCTCCAGTTGTGCTATCCAAGAGTGGTAAGCTTCTCTTTGGTTTAACTCAATTTCGTTCATGCCTAATATTACATCATTACTCTTGAAATTTACCGGAAGAAATCTTTTTACTAAAACTTTACTCTCTATTTATTTAAAAATTTAAGATTTTCAGATTGTCAAGCTTTATAAACGCAGGCCATAAAGATGGATGATCTTCTCTTCCAGTTCGGCCGTGACAATGAGCTGGCGCTTAGGCAGAACTACTGGTTCAAAACTGCCTGAGCGGCCCCGGCTGCTCTCCAACTCAAACTCGCCCGACAAGCTTTTGACCTTCTTGCTGGTTTTGCCATTTTTGCGGTTGGACTTGCCGGCGGCTTTTTCCTCCTGCAGGTGGGCTTCCAACTCGCCGGCCATAGCAGCCTCTAAAAAATGCTTAAGCAACGGAGCAAAGATACCCTGGTCTCCATTCAGCGGCTTACCCGCATATAATCCTTGGATGGCTTCCTGTTTGAAGCGCTCAAAGTCAAATTCTTCTTGTTCCATTGTAGACTGTGAAGTTAAAGTAGTTATTTTTTCCCCTTTTCTTTAACTTGACACAGTTCGTTTTACAGTCTCTTCCAGTCTGATTCAGCTTTTTTAGAAAGGAGTATTATTCAAGCTCTTTTCAAAATCATCACATAATTGGTTAACAATGTCTTGAGTTTCTCTTATGAAAAACTCACCTAAATCTTTATTTCTTCGGATAAATTTTCGGTAAATTTTTGCGAAATCTTCGAATATTTCATCATCATCAAAGGCTGAACCATCATCCTGCATTTTAGCTATTACCCTAATACCGGCTTCATCGGTTTTAACATAGGCAAAGAACTTTTTAATTTTAGCCTCAAAATCCTTAATAAGTTCTTCAATAGCTTCTTCTTCCTGATTTCGCTTTTCGATTACTTTAAGAATATCAAACTTATATTTTTTATCTCCTAAACCATTTGAGCCAGCATTTACGCCTGGTTTACTTTTTACTTTTTCTTTGTATTCGGTTGGAGCAATAATACCTATTTTATTATCGGTTATTAATAGCTTTCTACTCTTGGTGTAAAGCTATTGCAGGAGTTAAACACGCAGCATCCCTTACTAGGTTTAGGGAAACTGTGCGGATTGTTTGGCAAATCCCGGCAAGCCTACTATGAGCAGCTTTGGCAGCAAGATAAAAAGCAGGTAAAGCAAATGGCTCTTGTGAAAGAAGTAATAAAGTTGCGGGCGCAATTACCCGGTGTGGGTACCGAGAAACTACATCATCTATTGACTAACTTCTTAGCTGAGCATGAGATAAAACTGGGGCGAGATAAGCTGTATGACCTGCTGCGAGAGCATCATTTACTGCGTTCTAAACGGCGCAAACGAGCCAAGACCACGAACTCCCAGCACTCTTTTTATAAATACGTCAATCTGGTGAAAGAATTCACGGCGACCCAACCGAATCAGGTATGGGTAAGTGATATCACCTACATTAGAACAGGTCGTGATTTTAGTTATTTAAGTTTAATCACGGATGCTTATTCGCATAAAATCATGGGTTGGGCCTTGGATACCACCTTACAGACGAAAGGACCATTGGCGGCTCTACAAATGGCGATTAAGACTTTACCTAAGGGAAAAGAAAGCTTGATTCATCATTCGGACCGGGGTATCCAGTACTGCTGCAAAGAATATATTGAGTTACTTTGTTCCAAGGAGATCCGCATCAGTATGACCAATCAAGGAGACCCCGGGGAAAATGCTATAGCCGAAAGAATAAACGGCATCCTTAAAGATGAATTTAACTGCCGGGCTTTTATCTCCTTTGACTTAGCCAAGGCAGCAATCACTAAGTCCATCCTGGCTTATAACCAACTGCGTCCTCCTGCTTCTTGTGATTACTTAACCCCTAACCAAGCCCACCGAAAGGAAGGAACACTGAAAAAGCGCTGGCGAAAATACAAAAGAAAAAATCCCATTAACCAGGAGTTGCTAATCGAGAAATTAAATAGAATTTTTACCGTTTAACCTGTAAAGCTATTTCAGAAATCTACCTTCGACGAAGTGGTTTTTTATAGCTTTACTCATTAGGCTTGCTCCAATGGGTACAATGGCTAGACGAAAGTAACAGCCTTTTCCCTCCAGAGTTTATCTGCTTCATTGAAGTACGGGTACAGGTAATCCCGAATTTATCTCCACCTTATGCTAGGGAATAAATTCCACTCACCAGTTTGTTTTACCAGCACCAGTAATAAACGGGTTCTCAAACGTTCTTAGGCCTTGCCTTAGGAGCAATACTTGTCTAGTAGTTGTTGTTCTACTCCTTTCTTCTTCGCCCAAACCGCGATCAGCTTTAAAAGAGGAGTAGTGAAGGACATTATACCCGGTAGCCGCATATCGCTCAGGATACCGCAAATAGCTAAATGGGTAAAATTTTTAGGAACATTTCTGGTAGAGTACAAGCCATCTGAAGCTAGTCCGGCTAAAATTCTCAAGGTATTTTCAAAGCCGGTATGGCCGGGATACACTTCGTTGCGGAAACGGATTTCGGTGTTACCCGGATTAAAGAACCGATGCACTTGCCCAATTTTAACTACATAAGCTTCCCCGGGTTTTAAGATGAAGCGTTGGTGATTTTTGAACTCTAAGCCTAGCTCTCCTTCTAAAGCCGTAAAGGTCTCGGTATAGGAAGTATGATAATGTAAAGGATTGCCGCCACCCGGCTGTAAAGTAATAATGAGTTCCGTAACTGCCCCATTGGTTTCCGCGGCGGTTTGCACAAAAATGATGGATTCTTTCAGGCAGGGGTTGACAATGATTCGTCTCATCTTATTATAGGAAAATTTATTATAGGAAAATAAAATTACTTATAAGTGTTGCGAAATGCTACTATCTAGCCGCCGGAGCTTTAACCCGTTTGATTTTGGCCGCTTCTTCCTGACCGTAGGTCCAGCGCCGCCAAAGCTTTTCCATTGGTCCCATGGAATGGTATCGCAACCACACGTTGCTATACACTACCTGAAGCCCATAAATCAGCAGCACGAGGCCCAAAGCTTCTAGCAGCGTTACCTTCCCGGCAAGTCCCCCCGCGTACCCGTAGAAAAGAGCCATGCAAAGCAGGGTTTGCAGCAGGTAATTGGTCAGCCCCATCCGCCCCGTACTCGCTATCCAGCCCACGAACCGGGCAGGTAGGTGCGGCCAGCAAAGCGTGAGTTCCATTAAAAGGACGAGGGTCAGCAGGGGAGTACCAATAAATTCGGCCAGGGAGAAAAGCAGCTTTTCAGCAGCGAGCTGGTGGGGCGGGAGCAAATGGATCCCGAAGAGCGGTAAGCCGGAAAGAGCTTTAAGCACTACGGCCAAAGGAAACACTAGTAAGGCGATGCGCAAGAAAGAAAGCTTAAAGCGATCTATATGTTGAAACAGGTGCAATTTACCCGCTATAAGCCCGAGCAGAAACATAATCAAATAATGAGCATAAGAGGCCAAGCCCTGCTGGACGGCTTTTAAATGCAGCATCACCACGCCTAAGGCTTGCATACTCATCACTTGCAGCAATGAACCCTGCTGCCAGATCTGCAACACTTGTCTAATCACGGCGTCAAACTCTTGTTGATTTTGGGCTAGTTGCTGGGGAGTAGCAGGAAAGAATACTGTATTTACCGTTTGGCAAAGAATAACCAAAAGGACTAGACCAATGATCCATCTTAGAAGGGTTGCTACCGATTGGCGGTTAAAGTAGATTAAAGTAAAGCCCAGCAAGGCGTACTTATGCAGCACATCGCCAAACCAGAAAATAAAAGCGTGGATGAGCCCTAGCAAAAGCAGTCCCCACAAGCGGCGTTTAAACAGCCGGTTGGCATCCCATCCCGCCTGCTGATTCTTTTGCTCCATGAGGTAAAATCCCAAGCCGAAGAGAAAACTGTAAAGGGTGTAGAATTGCCCTTTAAAGAAAAGATGCAGGAAAAACTGCGTGGGAGCATAGGTGGTGGGTTGGTCTAAACTAAGCGCATACACCTGCTCGGGCCGCAGAAAGGCAAACAAGGCATAGGTTTGGATATTAATAACTAGAATGCCAAAAAGCGCAAAGCCGCGGATAAAATCCAGTACTTGGATACGGGTGGTTGTCGGCAAGATAGAAGAGGCCATGAGTTTAGTTTTTTTAAAGAAGGTTACAGACCGGCATTCCAGAAAAGTCCGCTGATCGGTCCGGTAACCTCCCCTATGGTAGATAAATGGTAACGACAAAGGATAAAGTTGGCCGGAGGCAACTTGCCTTCGGCCAAGCTTCCTTACTGGATAACCAGCTTGAGATAACGGATACCTTGGCGCGAACTTAATCGAGCCAGGTAGACGCCCGTGGGGTATGGACCAGCTTTCCATTCAACCTGCACTGGTTCACCGGCTTTAGCTTTGCCACCAGGTAACTGGCTCACCAATTTTCCGGCTAGATCGTAGATGGCTACAGTATATTCTTCATCTTGCTCAAAAGTAAACTCTAAGGTAGTCTGGTTAGAAAAAGGATTGGGATAATTGCGGAAAGCAGGAGAGAATTCCTTTTCAAGCGCTGCTTCTACGCCCGGTAAACTCATCCGGGCGACAGCGGCCTTACTGGTTTGAACCAGAATAAAACCGGTAATAACGGTAGTAGGGTCCGCGGCATCGGCGGTACTATTTAGATTGTTATCGTACACCACGGTATTGCTTTTCTCCTTGTTCCAGATCTTGATGCGGAACTTATCGGGTCGGCCATCCAGGAGGGAAACTAAGAAGCCGTAGTTCCCCTGACCGTTTATCTTACCTTTACCCGTGTAGCGGGCTTTGCCCGAGGAAATGGTTAAGCTTTCGTAAAGAGTGCTGGCGAAAGCCATTTTCACTTTCCCGGCTTTAAAGGCGAACAAGGTGCTGCCTTCCGGCGTGTTAGTCCCTTTTTTGTAGCGGGCGTACAAGCCAAATACGGCAGGGCCCATCAACTTAGAATCAGCTTTATAAGCCTGTTTGGGCGAAGTAAAGCCCCCAGCCCCGGTGATACAACCCGTACTGGCTTCATAAACTACCACGTATTCGTACGTTGCTTGGGTGGTTTGCCCACAAGCATCGGTAACGGTGAGTACGGGCGAATAGGTACCGGGCTTGGTATACTTATGGCTGCCTTGCAGGGTATTACCGCTGGTAGTAGCTGGCGAAGTAGAGCCGTCGCCCCAGTTCCAGGTGGCGCTATTAACGGTGCTGCCCGAGAAAGGAACACTTAAGCTAAAACTGGTATTCAAGGGGACCGGAGCCGTAGGGGCCGAAAACGTACCTAAAACTAAAGCCGGTTTCACCGTTAGATTGGTTTTCTGAGAAGTAACCGAGCCACACGTATTAGTTACCTTTACCAAATAGTCTGCGGCATCTGTGGTGCTAACCGAAGCTATAGTATAGGTGGCCGAAGTAGCATCCGGAATATTAGTACCGTTCTTCTGCCACTGGTAACTTAACTGGTCGCCGGTGGCTTCTACGGTAAAGCTAACAAATTCCCCGGAGCAGGTAAGCGCGGCTACCGGTTGGGTGGTAATAATAGGCCTAACACTAACGGTTAAGCTTACCACCTCAGAAGTTACCTGGCCACATTCCCCCGTTATCGCCACGCGGTAGTTACCCGCCTGCGCCGCGCTAACCGAGCTAAGGTGGTAGCTGGCCTGGGTGGCGTCAGCAATATCTTCCCCGTTCTTTTGCCATTGGTACCGCAGGTTACTGCCAGTAGCCGTAACACTAAAACTAGCCGCATCCTCTGTACATTTGGTTACGGGCACGGGTTGAGAAGTAATGATAAGAGCAGGAGTAACGGTGAGCGTAGCTACATTCGAGGTAACAGGGTTACATTCATTCAGAACCAACGCTCTAAACTGATAATTGCCACTCATGGCTACTGTAGTGTTAGAAATGGATACACTACTAGCCCCACTCTTAACCTCTCTCCAGGAAGCTCCCCGGTCGGTACTCATCTGCCACTTTATATTGGATTCCGACGTACCGGTTACAACTACGGAAAAAATGGCCGTGGTACCGGCGCAAACTGTGGCACTGACTGGTTGATCGATAATAACCGGAACCGCGTTAATCATTAATGTAGCCGCCTCGGAACTAGTAGTACCACAATCGCCGGTGATTTTTACGCGATAGCTGCCCGCCTGCGCCGCACTGACGGAGCTAAGCTGATAACTAGCATTGGTAGCATTGGGAATGTCAGCCTCGTCTTTTTGCCACTGGTACCGTAGGTTGCTACCCGTAGCCGTAACGCTGAACACAGCCGCTTGGCCAACGCATTTTGTTATAGCGACAGGTTGCGCCGAAATAGCGGGAACGGTATTCACCGTTAAATTAGCGGCAGTAGAAGAAACGGAGGAGGTGCCTCGGGTGACTACTACCGAATAAGTACCGGCATGGGCTGGGCTTACCGCCTCTAGGGAGTAAGTATTACTGGTAGCGTTGGGAATGGGAGTTTCCCCTTTTTTCCATTGATAAGAAAGGCCAGTGCCGCTAGCCTCCACCCGGAAAGTAGCCTTTTCTCCGGTACAAACAGCTACGTCTTTGGGCTGAGTTGTAATGGTAACCGGCGCGCAGGCCGCCTCTATCTCGGCTTTGCTGTTGCAGTTCGTGGCGTTGCGCTGGATAACCGTCTTTCCTTTCGTCGCCCGAATAATGGATAAAAGCTGGCAGCATTGCGTAAGTTTGCTATTGTCTTCGATGAAGGTACTTTGGCCGATAGAGGTAAGATTTTTTAGTGCTTCTACGCTGCTTAACTCTTCGTTGCTACCGATAACCACGCCTGTTTTAACGGAGGTAAGGTTTTCCAGGCCCGTTAAACTGCTCAGGGCCGAGTTGTAGGTAATGGAGAGATCCTCTCCTACGGAAGTAAGACTCTTCAAACCAGCCAGACTACTTAAAACAGGGTTAAATTGAATCTGGAGTTGACCGCCGATGGAAGCCAGGTTTTCCAAGCCCGCCAGATTGCGCAAGTTCGAGTTGCTTTTAACGTAGAGATTACCCACGGCGGTGAGTTTTTCCAGATTCGTTAAACTGCTCAATTCCGCGTTGTCTTCAATGTGTAGATGTCCCGCGCGGGTAAGATTTTCCAGACCAGCCAAGCTTCTTAACTTAGGATTGTTGCTAATATAGAACGGCCCGCCCACCGAGGTAAGTTTTTCCAAACCCACTAAACTGCTTAAATTATCGTTGTAGGAAAGATAGAAACCTCCTCCTACCTTCGTTAATTTAGCTAACGGCTTAAGGTCCGTTATATCGGATGTAACGTAAATGTAAAGAGAACCAGTTACTTCGGTATAGTTAAAATTATTTAGATCTGCCTGATTTTGAATCCAAAGCTCATCGCCCTGATAAACCTGGGCCTGGCTTAGTCTGGAACTAAGCAGCAATAGGATAATCAGCGGCCAAGAGTAGAAACAATAGCGCAACTTCTGCGCTGTTACCGGTTGCCAACGCGGTGTTGTAACAGCATTTTTCCCTTGCGGGAAGTTGAATAGTAAAGACATTTTCATCAGATTATTTTAAGGTTAAGGATGGAAGAAGGATTGTCGCAAAGGTTGCAGTAAAGGCAGAAAAAGGTTGTAACTCACGTTACCAATGTGATAAATGAGGTTACTTGGGGTTAGTTTTTAGACCTTTCTTAGGGAATTATTTGCTTTGGCGGGCAAAATTCCCCGGCTCACCTGGTAGACTTGCCCATTAGCAATCAAATGATTAAGGTATTTTCAACACCAGTATGGACGGGTATGCCACGTTGCGGAATGGCTGGCTTCTACTTAGTCTCGCGGCTTTACTTTAAAGTTCGCAAGTACAAGTAAATGGCCTCTAATTCTGGCTCCTGGTAGGAAGTAGCGTAGGCTTTCCAGGGCATAAAATCCGAGAGTTGCCGGCCCTCCGGGGTTTGGCCGGTCCGTATGGTTTGCCGAAACTCGCCCCAGGACCAATGCTTTAGGTTCCCGGTCCGGGTGAGGTCGGCAATAACCGGTTCGCCTTTTTGGCGTCCTGGTCCCCCTTTAAAATCAGTTCCATGACAGCCCGAACAGGTGATGGCCAGATAAGCCCCGTAAGTAGCACTCACCTGAGGTTTAACCTCTTCCGCGTAGGTGGCTTGATGATCCACCAGTTCGGCGGGAAACATGGGAAATTTGCCCAAAAAGGTTAAAACCCGGCCCAGCGGTTTGAATGCTTTGGTCGGATGCACTTTATCGACCGGGGGCAGTTGCTGCAAATAGCTGATCAAGGCAGCTAATTCTTGGTTGGAAAGGGGCGTGCTCACGTGCTGTACCGGCATAAACCACAGCGATTTACCGTCCTGACCGACACCGTGCCGCAATGCCCGGACCCAATCCTGGTCGGTATACTGCAAGCCGCCTTTTCCTGGGGTTAAGTTAGAGGCATACAAACGCCCCAGGGGGTTATCCTTGCCGCCAAAAACCTGGCCACTAAAATCATTACCGTGGCAGTCTTTACAATCCCGAATGTCAGCCACATGCCGGCCGAGTTCATAAGAAGCCGCATCCTCGGGGATGCGTAAAGTTTGGGGAGCTAGCGCGTAGACTTGGTTCGCTCTTCGTTGGGTCTGGTAGTACGCGAAGGCGTAGAAAAAAAGCAGCAGCACCAGCAAACTGCCCAGAATACCTGCTGTCCGGAATACTAGTTTTTTCAATCGGCTATTTGGCATAAATTTCTAAGATTAGTGAGGCAGGGAAGTTTACCGGTCGGACTTCTAATTAAACTAAGTAATGGAAGGAAAACGGTTCGGGCTCAACTCGACGGTTGAAGGTTGCTAGATATGGTGAGGGTGAAATCAGGTAGAGAAGACCAAGGGAATGGCAGCAAAATTCCGGTTTCATTCCCTTAGTCTTTAACTAAGTCCCCTTATGCTTTTAGTGAATATTAGCGGAGTACGGCAGAAGAAACTCTTTTTTCTGCCGTACATTGTCAATTAGCCGGTAGATTAACTTTTGATAATCCACCAGTTCCAAGGGGGAGACGAGTTGCGCCGCTTGGGTCAGCGCCTCGATGGCTTCGTCCATGAGGGTTACGGCCAGTTCGGAGGCATAGAGCATTTTATGTAAATCCTCATAGCTGTAGTCCTGCACCTGGATGTCCATTGGCAAAAGATATTCTTGCAATCGCCAGTACGCATAGTTATTTATTTGTAAGTGGAGATCCTCGGTTAAGCCCATTACTTCATTGGGCAGGTTATACCCCTTACAAAACCATTGCAGGGAATCCAAGATGGTACGATAGGCTGAGGGATGCTTTTTCCCAGTTAGCGAGAATAAGGCATTCACCGGACAATACAGCATGGCATACTTATGCGCCAGCAATTCCTGGTAAGCTTGCTCGGTTAGCGGCTCATCAATGTTCTTACTAAGGGTAAGCTCCTGAAAATGTTTGGTGAGTAGGCCGTAATACTCCCGCCAAAAGTCATCCTGGAAGGGGAATAACTGACTCAGCATTCGCTGGCTTTCCAGGAGAAAGAGTTGCCCCTGATAGGCCTGGTTCGTCCGCTTCTCACCGGCTACTTGCAGATCCCATACATTGTCTAAATGATAAATTCCTTTGGCTCCCAGGTAAACGGCGGCATTCAGTAGTAATTCCTGGGCGGGAGAAAGCCCCGGAAAAGCGGGCGTAAAAACGGAGGCGAAACCCAGAAACAGATCCTGGTTAGAAGCAAAGGAATCCAGACTAAAGAAGTGGGCCCGCAAGGTTTCCGGAAAGGGAACTTCCTGCAGGAAAGCGAGTAAGGCGGCCTGTTTCATAGGTAGCTTTTTTCTTTCAGGCGTGGATTTTGATTCTGGTTAAACGCAACACCCCCAGCAGACTTGTAAAGAGGGTTGCATGGCGAGATACCTTTTAAGGGCAAGGCCTTCCTCAATGTGGTTTAAGGAAAGATGGGCGGCGGCCGTCAGCAAGGCGGCGGCCGTGAGCAAGTTGTCTTTTTGGTGGCTGGAGTTTTTTCGGGTGACATTTTCATTTTGTTTAACTTATTTTATTTGATCTTGCCTACTCTAGTAAAGGTTTTCGGCTTCCCCTTTTATTCTTTTCTATTTTTAGTAGGATCCTGACGGTTGCGGCAGAAGCTTGCCGCAAATGGTAGCCAGTACCAGGAAATAAACTTTAAATTAGTAAGAATAAGCCCGCTTACTTTACTACCAGCTTGAGATGCTGCACGGCTTTACCCGCGCTCAACCGGGCCAGGTACACGCCGGTAGGGTAAGGAGCGGCTTGCCATTCTACCTGCACTTTTTCTCCCGCTTGGGCTTTACCGCCCGGTAACTGGCTAACTAGTCTGCCGGACAAATCATAAATGGCTAAAGTATATTCCTGCTCTTCATGGAAGCTAAATTCCAAAGTGGTTCTATCCGCGAAAGGATTGGGGTAGTTGCGGAAAGTAGGAGAGAGTTGCTCTGCTGGAGCTACTTCTACGCCGGGCAAGCTCATCCGGGCTACTGCCGCTTTGCTGGTCTGAATCAGAATAAACCCCGTAATAGCGGTAGTAGGATCGGCTGTTTCGGCGGTACTCGTTAGGTTATTATCGTAAACCACCTGGTTGTTTTTGTCCTTGTTCCAGATCTTAATGCGGAACTTGTCGGGCCGGCCATCCAAGAGCGATACCAGGAAACCGTAATTGCCCGTGCCATTAATCTTGCCTTTCCCGGTGTAGCGCGCTTTGGTGCCCGAAATGGTGAGGGTTTCGTAACTAGTACTGGTGAACGCCATCTTTGCTTTGCCGGCTTTAAAGGCGAATAAAGTACTGCCTTCGGGCAGGCTGGTGCCAGTCTTGTAGCGGGCATACAAACCAAATACGGCGGTGCCGGTGAGCTTGGTATCGGCTTTATAGGCTTGTTTGGGCGAGGTAAAACCACCCGCACCGGTAATAGCGCCTGACTCGTAAACCACCACGTATTCATACGTAGCCGCAGTAATTTGACCACAAGCATCAGTGACGGTAAGGGTAGGAGAATAGGTGCCGGCTTTAGTATACTTATGGCTACCGCTGATGTTGCTATTGTTAAAAGTAGCCGCAGAAGTAGTGCCATCGCCCCAATTCCAGACGGCGCTGCTCACCATGCTGCCGGAGTAGCTGATACTTAGGCTGACACTGGTATTTATGGCAACCGGAGCAGTAGGTGCCGCAAACGCGCCTAAAACTAAGGCGGGTTTCACCGTTAAAGTAGCCGCCTCGGAGGTAACCGCCGTATACCGGCCAGTTACTACTACCGAGTATTCACCGGCATCTTCCGGCTTTACCGCTTCCAGGGAGTAATTCGGAATAGTGGCCCCCGCAATAGCGGTGCCGTTCTTTTGCCATTGGTAAGTAAGGTCGGCACCCATCGCCTCTACCCTAAAAACAGCTTTTACTCCGGGGCACACCGTAGTCGCTTGGGGTGGAGTAGTAATAATGATTCGGTCGCAGGTAGCTTTTATTTCGGCTTCGCTGCTGCAGTTGGTGGCATTGTCGCGGATAGAGACATATTGAGCCACTTTAATTGCCGGCAGCAACAGGCAACATTGGGAGAGTTGCGGGTTACTAAAAATAGAAAGATCCCTCAAGGAGGTCAGTTGTTCCAGGCTGGCTAGGCTAATTAAACTCTTATTACTAAAAATAGAAAGCGTTCCTCCCACGGTAGTAAGTTTTTCTAATCCGGCCAAGTGGCTCAAATTCCCATTATTATAAATTCTGAATTCTCGGCCCACGGAGGTCAGGTTTTCGAGCCCTGTTAGGTTGGATAATTGAGAATTACTAGTGATGTAGAGATCTACTTCCACAGAAGTGAGATCCTCGAGCCCCACTAAGCTGGTTAAAGACTTGTTATTATTAATAGTGAGCTTTTTTAAAGAAGTTAGTTTCCCCAGCCCCGTTAAGCTGGTGATGGTACAATTACTAATCTCCAGTTCTCCTACCGAGGTTAAGCTCTCCTGCCCCGCTAGAGTAGTCACACGGGGATTAAACTCTAAGTCAAACTTCCCTCCCACAGAAATAAGATTCTTCAGCCCTTTTAGGTCCTGCAACACATAGTTGGAATTGATGGTGAGATTTTTCTCTACCGAGGTAAGATTCTCCAGCCCCGCCAGGCTGCTTAAGGCATGATTATACCCGATATAGAGAGAACCCACCTTACTTAGCCTAGTCAGCGGTTGCAGGTTAATAATATCTGACTGCCCAATAATATTGAGGGTACCCGTTACTTCGGTATACTTAAAGGCATCTACTTCGGCCTGGGTAGATAACGTAATATCACCCTGGTAGACCTTTGGGCAGGCGGCTTCTATTTCGGCTGCGCTGTTGCAGGTGGGGGCATTGTTGGCAATAATAACATCGCCCGCGGCGCCCTCGATCAAGGCCGGCAGGATGCAACATTGAGAAAGCCGGGGATTATTCTGGATATCAATATCCCATTTTACGGTGAGTTTTTCTAATCCGGCCAAGCTAACCAATTCTGTATTTCTTTCGATTTGGAGATACCGCACTGCGGTAAGATTTTCCAGGCCTTTCAGACTAGTAAAACGGGAATTACTAATTTTAAGAAGATGCCTTACTGTTTTAAGATTATTCAGGCTCGACAAGTTGTTTAAATTAGTATTTCCATTGATGGTGAGATACGCCGCCTCGGTAAGATTTTCCAATCCCGCCAGACTGACTAACCCGGAATTACCCTGGATACTAAGATCAGATTCTGCCGTGGTTAGATTGTCCAGTCCTTTCAAATTAGTCAACCGAGGGTTGTTTTCAATCTTAACCGTCCCTAGCGGAGTAAGCTTTTCCAGGCCTACTAAGCTGGTTAAGCTGGAATTATTCACAATGGCGAGCATCGACCCTAAGGAGCTAAGGTTCTCCAAACCCGCCAGGCTGCTCAACTGAGCGCAATTTTGAATGTTAAGATAGCCGCCTACCTTGGTTAGGCTGGCCAGAGGCTGGAGATTCGTAATGTCGGAACCCGTGATGTAGATACCGCCAGTCACTTCCGTATACTGGAAAGCATCCACGTCTGCCTGGGTATACAAATTGAGATTACCGGAGTAGATTTGGGCTTGTAACAGCCCGGGGCTAAGCAGCAGGCTCGCCAGCAGCCAAATAGATAAGCAATGAGCTAGCTTTTGTCTTAAGGTAGGTAATAACTTTGTTTGCATAGCCGCTATAATTTCCCTAGGCTCGGTGGGTAATGGTAAAAACATTTTCATGAGGGTTAGTTTTAGTGAGGAAAAAGAACCTCACAAAGGTTGCCGGAGAGGCATAAAAAGGCTATAACTCACGTTACCAATGTTATAACGGAAGTTACCTGCGGAGTTTTTTAGTCCTTTTTTAGAGAATTTTTAACTTTGACGGGTAAATTCCCCGGGGCTCACCTGGTACACTTCCCGGAAACATTTGCCAAAGTAAGCTGGGCTGTCGAAGCCCACCCGGTAAGCGGTTTCGGAACTATTCAGACCTTCTCGCAAGTATTGCGTGGCCCGCTGGAGGCGGTAATTGCGGATGACGTCGCTGGCCGGCAGGCCCACCAGCGCTTTGAGTTTGCGGTGCAGGTGCACCCGGCTTACATTCAGTTCCTCGGCTAGTTGTTCTACCCCCAAAGTGGTATCGTCCAGTCTGGCTTCTACCACCCGGTAGAGTTTATCCAGAAATGGATCTAGGGGAGTGGGTGCCGCGGTAGCAGGGGGCGTACTAGCGGGACGAACTAACTCTTGCTGCAAATATTCCCGGTAGCGGCGTTGCCGCTCGAGTAAATTATGCAGGCGTAAATTTAATTCCTGAACGTGGAAGGGTTTGGTCAGGTAATCGTCGGCTCCCCGGGTAAGTCCTTCCAGGCGGCTGTCTAAAGCGGCTCTTGCCGTTAACAGAATAACCGGAATGTGGCTGGTGCGTTC
Source organism: Adhaeribacter arboris (assembly GCF_003023845.1). Lineage (NCBI taxonomy): Bacteria > Pseudomonadati > Bacteroidota > Cytophagia > Cytophagales > Hymenobacteraceae > Adhaeribacter > Adhaeribacter arboris. The sequence continues at coordinate 44,560 of NZ_PYFT01000002.1, forward strand.
ATCGGTTTTGAGTTGGTGGCAGAAAGTATAGCCATCCATCACCGGCATCATCACGTCACTAATCACCGCGTCCGGTAACTCGGCCAAGGCTTGCTCTAGTCCTTCGGCTCCGTTGGTAGCCCGGCAAACGCGGTAGTGGGGGGGCAGGCTGTCGGCAATGAAATCGGCCAGCTCCGGATTGTCTTCTACCAGCAAAATGAGCGGCAGTTCCTCGCTATTGGCTTGGGCAGCAGGAAGCTCGTTGTTGGCTGGCAAGGGTCCGCTCCAGTTTTCGGATATTGTTTCCGCCAGTTGGAGCGGCAGCCACACTCGAAATAGGGTTCCCTTTCCAAGCTCACTTTCCACGGTGATTTGTCCGCCTTGAAGTTCCACTAATTCTTTTACCAGCGCCAGACCAATGCCCGTACCGCCGAAAGCGCTATTTACTTGATCGCCGTTAACTTGAAAAAACCGGTCAAAAATATAAGGGAGCTTTTCCTTCGGAATACCCGTCCCTGTATCTGCAACCGTTACTAATATTCCTTCAGTAACGTCTAACAAAACCGTTATTTGGCCACCCGCGGGCGTAAACTTTACCGCATTGGCCACTAAATTGGAGAGGATCCGTTCTAATTTGCCGGCATCAAACCAATATTCTCCCGTTACCTCGCTTTGGTAGATTAGCTCGATCGATTTCGCGGCGGCTTCTTGTTGGAATAACTGCACGGTTTGGCCGACTTTGTCGGCCAGATTGCCTCGGGTCTCCTGTACGGTGAGCATTTGGGCATCCAATTTAGAAAAGTCCAGCACCTGGTTGATTAATCCCAGTAACTGCACGGCATTTCGCTGAATCAAAGTTAGTTTTTGCCGGAAAGGTGTACCGGCCGGATCCTGTAGTAAGCCTTCCAGGGGCGAGAGGATCAGGGTTAAAGGCGTGCGGAAATCGTGGGTGATGTTGGTAAAAAAGCGGGACTTCAGCTCGTCGAGGGCACGTAATTGCCGGGCTTCCTGTTGTCTTAACACTACCGCTTGTTGCAAGCGCAAGCGGTTGACGTACAACCGGAAACCGTACCAAATCATGCCACTCAACAGAAAGCCGTATAAAAGATAAGCCCACCAAGTACGCCACCAGGGCGGAGTGATAATAATGGTTAGTTGGCGTACGTACGGGCTCCAATGCCCGGAAGTGTTGGAGGCATTTACTCGTAGCGTATAGTCGCCGGGAGGTAAAGCGGTATAAACCGCCTGGGGTTGCTGGCTTTCCACCCATCCCTCGTCAATACCCACCAGTTGGTAGCGATACTGGTTTTTACCCGGACGGTTATATTGCAAGGCCGCAAAACTAACCGTCACAAAGTTCCGGTTATAGGGTAAGACCAGTTTCTGTACCGCGTGAATAGGTTGAGCCAGCAGCAAATCCTTTCTTGGGTCCACTACCCGGTTATTGATTTGCAATTCGGTGAGCTCTACTTGGGGTTGAAACAAATCATCCTGGAGCCGAGCGGGTTGAAAAACAGTAAATCCTTCTACCCCCGCCATGATCATCTGCCCGGTGGTAGGCAGCTGCAGGTAGTGAAACCGGTTAAATTCATTGGCGAGCAGTCCGTCTTCGGTCGTATAGACTTGCGTTTGGAAGGTTTTCCGGTTCAGCCGACAAAGCCCTTTATTGGTGCCCAGCCATAAGTATCCTTGCTCATCCGGTAAGGCGGAATAAATGACGTTATTGGGTAGTCCCTCCTGTTCGGTGATGCGCCGGCATTGACCAGTTCTTTTATCGAAGGCACACAAGCCGCTACCAAAGGTACCAATCCATAAACGATTCGCATCAACCGGATCTTGGGACAAGCAGAACAGAGCATTGTTACTCAAGCTAGTGAACTGCCCGGGTTGATGCGTATATTGCCGTAATTGTCTAGTTCGCCGGTCGAGCCGGATTAACCCTCGAGCCCGGGTTGCTAACCAAAAAGCCTGCTCATCGACTACCATCTGGAGAATCTCGAAGCTACTTTCCGGATCGAGTTGATAAGCAGAAAGCATCCATTGCTGCTGGGCTGCATCAAACCGCCAGAACTGGTAAGCGTGCAGTACCCAAACCTGACCTTTTTCATCCGTGGCGAGAGGGCTAATGCTTTTCTCGAAGGAAATCGGAAAATTAACCTTTCTAACCGCTTGGCTAACCGGATTAATATGATAGAAGGTGGAACTGCCGACGTTGATCCAGAGGGTCCCTCGTCCATCGTACGTATACCGAAAATGGTAGGGGTTATTTGTTTGCACGTACGGCAAGACCAGGGAGGCGGGAACTCCTAGCCGCTGAGTTAGTAAATCCGTCTGAAAATTTTCCTGGTAAGGAGTAGTTTGGAAGCCATCTGCCCGCAGATCGTACTTGCGTACCCCTGAGCCGTCGGTGCCCAGCCACAAGACATCGGAGCGATCAATAAAAAGGCTGGCGCAACGCCCGGTTTTAGGAGTCAGTTGGGCGAGTAATACCGGACCTAATTCATTTTGGAAGCGAAATAATCGTTCTCGTTGGGCAAAGTACACGACTCCCCGGCTATCCTGAGTGAAGTTCATCCCGTACCAAGACTGCCGATCAGCGGGTAAGCGGTAGGCCCGCACCTGGCCCGTACGCGGATGGAGTTGGGTAACAAACCGGGCCGAACCAACTAGGATTTCGCCCGTTGGTGATTGAAACAAGGTATACAGATCGTTTTCCGGCAGGCCAGGCGAAGCTGGAGAACCGGAACCATAATGGATAAAATGTCCGGTAGGCTCCTCAAGCCGGTCTAATCCAGTAGCGGTGGCCACCCAAATAGTGCCTTCCGTATCTTGCAAAACCTGACGGACTTGATTACTAGCCAGCGAGTGGACTTGATTCGGTTGATGCAGAAACCTTTGGATACTCCCGGTTCGAATGTTAAAACAAATTAATCCCTGGCCATTAAATGCCAGCCATAACCGATTCTGCCGATCCGGGTAGGCCTGTTGAAACTGTAATTCATCGAGGGGTTGCTGGCCAAAGATTTTTTGGGAATAGCCTGTAAAGACTTCGGTCTGGGGATTAAACAAGGCAATATCGCCTTGCTCGGAAATGATCCAGATCCGTCCCTGGTGATCGAGCTGCAAGCTTCTCAGATCAGAAAACGACAAAGCCGGTTTTTGGTCCAGTTCGGGGCGAAAGACTTTAAAGCGATTACCATCGTAACGGCACAAACCATCGCGGGTAGCCAGCCAAATGAAGCCTTGTTGATCTTGCACGATGCCTGGCACAAAGCCTTGGGGTAAACCTTGGCGATCGGTAATTAATTCCGGTGTCGGTAGATTGCTCCATTGTGCCCGGGTAGAGAACCCGAATAGGTTTAACATTAACCAAAGCAGCAACCATTTTAACTTCGGGCGCATATAGGAGCAGCTTACTTAGTACTAGAAGTTTGCTTATAAGTTATAGCCGAAATAACGAAAAAGCAAATGAGTTAAAGGAGCGGATATTATAGCGTCATGTCCTAACATAGATTGACAGAATTCATCTCACGAAACGACCGTGGCTGTTGCACAACTCCCTTTTGAGCCGCGTCCTATTTCCCTATCTGAACTCAATGCTGCTCCTAATAGTGCTCTCTTAGTGGAAAAACAGCTTAGTAAAAGCAAAAGAATAGCTGCTAAAAGCAGATTCTTGATTCTTTTGAAGTGCCAAAGCTTGGCTGATCGCTTTCACCGGTTTAAACTTCAGATATTTCTTCAAGTTAAAAGCAGTGGTGGCCAGCAGCATCACCTTGTGAGCCCCGGCTTTACCCCGCACTCCTATTTTCCGGAGACCATAGTAATGAATTAAGCTGCCGAAGACCGGCTCTACCGTGCTTTGTCGAACTCGCTTCATCCGTTTACCTTTTCTACTTTGCTGTCTTTCTAATGCTCGTCGATATTCCGAATCGTATGCAGTACGGGTGATTTGGCGGCATTGGCTTTTGGGAACGCAAGAAGATTTGAGCGGGCAATGTTTACAGTCCTGGTAGGTAGCCCGGTAGATTTTTAGCAAACCTCCCTCCGCATTGGTGTCATAGGTCTTAAAGGCGAGTATCTTCCCGGTCGGACAGGTGAAATAGTCAGCTTGTTGGTCATAAGGAAAACCTTCTATCTCGGACTTGTACTGGCCAAATACGGGTATCCAGCCCGTTATCTTTCTTTGCTCTAAAAAGGCGTAGTTGCTACCGTTAGAATAGCCACCATCCGCTAGCAGTTCCTTTAGACGTAGTTCATTATCTAGTAGCCGTCGCTGCAATCTCAGCGTGATAGCCGGCAAATATTGGCTGTCCCGCCCATCAGCCAAATCCGCTTGAACATGGCTGATAACGCCTTTGGCTGTATCCACCGCCAGGCTGCAATAATAGTTAAGTTGTCTGGCTTTGCCCGGTTTGACCGATATGCGGGCATCCGGATCGGTGGAACTGTAGTGCGTTTTATTGCTGACCAGGCGGGCCTTCTCGTGCTTACCGCCTAAGCCTTTGGGAGATGCTTTCAGCTGATCTTGGTGCTTTTCCAGTTTTCTTAACTGGTACTCCGGAGCCGAGAGGAACTGTTCTGGCTTTCCCTCTTTATTCTGGTTGGACTTCTTTACTACCGCTTCATTCTCGAGGATAACCTTCGTTAAGTGCTTTTTCACCGACTCGGGTGATTGTTTTAAAAGCAGGCTATCCATCGAAGCATTGGCCTTAATGGGGGCGGAGTCAATCGCCTGCCGATGACCGGCTACCATGCCTTTCTCGACACATAAGCGAAAGACTCTATCAAACAGTAGCTCAAACAACTTCTCCGGGTAAAGCTGCCGAGTACGAGAAACCGTGGAGTGCCAGGGCAAGGGCTCATCTATTTGGTAGTCTAAAAAGTAAAGCAGATCTAGTCGGAGGCTACAGTGCTCGATCAGTTGGCGGTCGGAAACAATATTCTCCAGGTAACCCACCAAGCAGAGCTTAAAGAAGACTACCGGATCGATCGACTGCTGACCACATCGTCCGTAGTAAGGTTGGGTAAGCTCGTAGAGAAAATCCAAATTCAACTGCTGTTTCAAGCGGCGATAGAAGTTGTGTTCTGGTACATGTGCCGAGAGCGAAAAAAGCAACGCCTTTTCATCTTCCAAAACCTTTCTGCCTTGCATAACCTTAAAAAATAGTCCTATCCTTCTTCAACGATTAACTTCAATCAAGGGGTTGTGCAACAGCCACGACCGTTTTCTGAGATAAAAATAGAGCCTCCGAAATGAGGCTTTTTTCAGCTAAAAACCATCTCAAATGACCATCTCACCAATCAAAATGAATTTGGTATATTTGAGATGGCATTCGTGAGACAAATATGAAAATAGGTTACGCCCGGGTCAGCACCCAGGACCAAAAATTAGAATTGCAGTTAGACGCTCTGACTAAGCAAGGCTGTGAGTTGGTCTTTCAGGAAAAGAAGTCTGGCAAGAACAAAGAACGGCCGGAGCTGGAGAAGCTGCTGGGTCAACTCCGATCCGGAGATACTGTAATGGTGTGGAAGCTGGATCGACTGGGTAGATCCTTACGGGACTTGATTGACTTGGTAGCGGAGTTCCAGAGAAGGGGAGTAGACTTTGTGAGTTTACAAGATGGCATCAACACCGCTACTTCCACTGGTCGTTTTACTTTTAATATTTTTGCTTCTCTAGCTGAGTTTGAACGCGAGATTATCAAGGAAAGAACCAAGGCCGGCTTAATAGCTGCTAGAGCTCGCGGCCGGGCAGGAGGGAGGCCTAAAGGCCTATCTCCGGAAGCCATGGAAAAAGCCAAGTCGGCCAAAGTTCTTTTTGAATCGGGTAAAAGAGCGGAGGAAATAGCCAAGATTCTCGGTATTTCTCGAGCTACTTGCTACCGTTATTTAGAAGCGGCTAACTCCAAATAGAGGAAGTCTTTTACTTTATATTATGGAATTAATCACATGAGGGCATCTTTACAACAAGTAAGAGCCTTTATTTAAAAAGGATAACGGTTAAGCTAACTGCAGCGCTTTTTAATCAACGATATCAATGAAGCTTTTAAAATATGTTCTTCTTCTTTTAACCATACTTTTTCATAACGGATTAAAGGCGCAACAAAACGATTTAGCTGATTTTCTGACACGATTTCAGGTTTTTTCGGCAGCTCATTCCCCCCAAATTAAATGGTCCATGCCTTCCGTCAATACAGGAAGTAACTTAGCTCCCATGCCTAATGCCATTGATGTGCGGGAAAGTTACATGATAGACCCTGGTACAGGATTCCGGTTCTTTCCTCATCAAGGTAAAATCTACGATCCCAAAACAGGTTACCAGATGAGCTATGATCCGGAAGCAAAGTATGAGGTGGATCTTAGAAAAGGTAAAATATACTCTAGTAAAGCCGAAATAAAGGTGGAAAAACTAAGAAACTAGAAAGCTTCTCTTTTAAATTGTGGTTAAAAACATTTGTGGAGTATCTAGGTCGAAATTATAGCTATAGTTTGGCTATTAGACTTCTACGATAGTATTTTAACCCAAGGGACTAGTTCGTCACCTTCTCCATACCATTTGGACCCAGAACATCTATTATAATATTTATTATCAAATTTAAGAATATATAAAAGAGAGAGTTCGATATACCATAATCCTAATTGTAAGGCTTCACTTTTTACGGTACCAGGCATCTTTGCTAGCATTTCCCTTTTATTCTCCTGAGAATGAATAATAGCATTTCGGGTTTGAACAAATAAATCTGGAGCATCCACAATCTTCCCTTTAGAAGTTAATATTGTTGTATTTGATTGATGAAAGGCTTTTGGTATTTCATAACCTATATGCAAGTCTGATATTAAAAGTCGAATTTTATTGGCCGCAGACAGGTTTTCGCTATCCTTACCAATAATTAACTTTCGCTTTTCTATAATATACCAATTATACATTAGCTCTAAGGTAGCTTGTGCCATAACTAGTGAGCCAGCAAAGAACGAGTTGTTTGAATTTGCTTCCGTGTACCAATGAATAGCATTTTTAATAAAATCCTTGTCTACTTCATTTATCCAAATCTTCCATAAGTTTTGCCATAATTCATTAAACCCTTGCGTGGAATGGATATGCTGCGGCCAACTGATTACAGTTTTATATTGAGCAACGGAATAAGGGGTATAATCTGTCCAGATGATCTCATCTTCATAAGTACCCTGTAAAAAAAGAGTAGAGCATTTTCGACCATTTATAAAGCTTAATAAATTTGAAAAGCACCGGAAAACATTTCCGATTTCATCAAAATGGATAGCAGCTCCTTTTTTCTTGATTAACTCCCCAGAATACAGGATAAGATACCCACCTTGAGCTTTAAGAGAATCACATAATTTTTTGTAATCAGGATGTTGGTCAATTATTATTATATATTCATCGTTTTCGAACAGTGTTCGGCTATTATTTGATTTTCGCTCAGTTCTAGTACTTTTTTTTGTTGGTTGCCCATTTAGCTCTCTTAGATTAGGTATTGCAAATCTTACCTTAGTAACCGGAATGCATTTGTCTCCTAAAATGGGTTGAGTAGCCATCACCCCTTCTACCGTTAAGGAACTAGAACGAAGAGTTCTGCTTATAAAACATTCCCCGAATATTAGGCCATCAATGATAAGCTCCCATGGCCCTTCCGTGGAAATTAATATTTCGATTGCTTCAGAGGATATATAAGGTATGTTGCCTTGAAACTTCACCCCAGAATGGGGGAACCAACCAAACCAGATTTTACCATCTACACAAATTTCATATCTGATCTCATTTACTTCTTGAACTATCTGAAAGCTTCCTTCGAAAATAGGAATGAGGGCATTAGGCTCATCCATTGTAACAGGACTAGACGTTATTTCAGGTAAATTGTCAAAAAAATCTTCGAACAGGTTCATGTATTTGGCGGTGACAAAGTATTGTTAGGGTGATAAATCTTATTGCCTTAAGGCGCAAAAACGTTCCTTCCAGCTTTTTCATAAACCGGAAAAGGCAGATCAAATATTAAAAATTTAGAGGACTAAAATTTCTTTTTATCGATAGAACAGGTACTTAAGAAGCCGCAATCATTTGGGCCGGTGCAATGGGTAAGTCTTGGTTCTCTGCCCGCTGCAAAAATTGAATCTGCTGTTTTATCTTTCTAGTACCTGGTGGATGTCTACCCCCGTAATCTGCTGCACCCCTTGCATGAGGGGACCCAAGTCTACCTTTTGGCGAATAAAATCCCGCACTCGGTAGAGTTCGAGTTGGCCTAAGTCGGTGCTTTCCGGATGCTTGATAAAGAGCTCTAAATCGAATTGATGGAGTACGTACCCTGGCTGCCGGCGAACAATGGGCAAAACAACACAAACAGTGTTATAAAGAATATACGGTTCCTGGAACTGCTGCTGGAGGTAGGTAGCCTCGTGGATGATGGGCCAGATTTCTGTATCATCATAAAACTGCTCGATATAAGGCGTAATTTGTTCGGGCATGGAATCGTAAATTTTGGCGTAAGTAAAGATAGCAGTTTATTTACTTACCCGACCTCCTTTAACTAATGTAAATAGTGGTATAATCGAATATTTAAAAATATTGATTTAATTGCAAATTGAAACAATATCATGTAGTACTGTATACATGTTACATATTTCACATTTGCCTTGAAATGGATTTTTAATTAAATCTTCCTTTATTGCAGGCCATCCTTTTTCAGTATAATCATTTCTTTTAGCAAACAACCACAAACGAATAGTATTACACCTTCTACACCTACTTTCATACCAAAGCCATTCATCTTTATCAATATCCATACGTTATTTGTTCAAATATCAACCTTATAAAAATCAGTTTTTAGCTCATGGAAAATGCAATACCATGGAAAATAAGAAACGTTATGAAGAGTTATTGACTCATATATTCCTCGTAAAGTCTATATGCATACAATTTCCCTAGATAGCTAATCACCCATTTACTAGATAAAAGAATTAAACTGTAAATAGCGCACATAATAATTGAAAGTATCCAGGGAAGATTGTTTGGTTCTATATAATAAAATACAAATAAATTAATTAAAGATAAAATTAACCCAATTACAGAGCCACCTACTAGGTTTCTCCAAAAGCCATATTGAATATTATGCTTTAAAAGGAGGTAGCCATGTTTTACTTTATTTCTTATGTAACTAACTGCTTCAATAATTCTTCTCCTAGCCTCTATTTCATCTAACTGTTCTTCGTTCTCCGAAGATAGTACAACAGAAAATTCTTTTTTTAATTTACTTCTTATAGCAGCTTTGTATTTAGACGAAAAATTTCTGGTAGAATAAAGTAGAAAATTGGTGGTCGGCATATGTAAGGAGTCCTTAAAGTAAAGATTCTCAAACATAGCTTTAGCAATAAGCCTTGCAACGCTCACAACAAAATACATGAAAACCAATGGTAATGAAATCAGAGTTATGGCTCGTACAGATCCAACAAAATCCAACCAACCAGTTACTTCTTTATTTAAGTAAAAAACCTGAAGAACAAAAAAGGGAAAAAGAATTAATATTGCAGGATAGATTTTGGCTTTCCTTTCGTATTCATCAAACATATTAAAAGATTTAATTAAAAGTATACTGCTATTCTTCGTAGCTAGTCATGAAAGATGCTTGATCAGCAGGACCCCATCCATTCCTAGCGGAAACATTATGCCTAAAACAAATGGAGTTCCCTTGTGTAACACACACTTTGGTATTACGCCTAATTAATGCATTTATTACACGTTGTGATGGGTGTTTAGGTGCTCCATCTTTAGCAGCTGAGATAAATGCAACATCAGATTTTACAAGATTCAAGATATTCGAATTTACATTTTTTTTACTGCCATGATGAGGAATCTGTATGAAATTAAGATTGTTTAGATGAACTCCAATCAAGGAGGCATAACTATTAGCTTTCTCTAATGCAGGCACCCCAGCATCACCTGTAAATAAGAACTTTTGATTATCCAATTGTAATAACAAAATTGCACTTGAATTATTTTCAGCACTGGTGTCATCTCCAGGTAACTTTTCATCAGATAAGTCAAAGGCTTCTGTAATAGTCTGAATCGCCTTCTTAAAAAAATTTAGTGTTTTACTAGCAACAGAATCAGGAGTACTTCTAAAATCAGGAATTAAAGATTGATAATACTCTTTATTTGGTCCAAGCACTGTTATAATGCCATCTTCAGACTTCAAACCAGCAAAAGGCTCAATAATTACAATCCCTTTCTCAAGAGCTAATTCTTCTACCTGATGAGCAGCATCAAGAGCAACTCGAATTTGTCTCTCAAGACTATTATTAGTCATTCTTCCGTCTGAAAAGTGCCTTCTAATGTCAGCTGAGTGGTTCCAAGGCTGATGCATCCATAATTGCCGGACGGTTAAGCTTTCTAAAATCTCCGTTAATCCGGAACAATGATCCATATCTGGATGTGTCATTATCACTAAATCAACAACATTAGTATGATAGAATTTCTTAATATGTTCAATTAGGGCTAATCCACTTTCTTTTGTGCCTCCATCTATAATTATTACCTTTTGCTGAGATCTATCTCCGCTTACAATATCGCCATATCTTATTGCTATCGTATCAGCTGAACGGCTACCTTCCCCTACTGGAAGAAAATCAATTTCTATTCCTAAACTCGTGGTATTTATCATTTTATTCAAAATATATAATGCCTTATATTCTTCTGTTGCATGACTCACTAACCTAAATAAATATAAATTAAGTAGGGTGAGTCAACAGTATCAGCGAATACGTCGGTAACGATAACGGTCTTTTATAAAGTAACTGAAGTATTGTCCATGTGATCCCGCATTCATTAATGCTTGGTAAACGGATAAGGGTACATTAAAATACTGGTAGATGCTGCCATTACGGAATTGAATCTCCAAAATGGATATACCATCATTATAACCTACTGTATACAAATTAGATGATGAAACAAAAATTCTTTCCATAGAACATCTTTGTTAGTAATTATTAAAGAGGTCAAATAGCACTTACTTATGAGTTCTTACACTTTGTTCTAACCTTACTCAAATGAAATTTTTCGAAAAAGCCCGTGGGTCCAACCTTCACTATGATGTAAGAGACCTTGGTTAGCTAAACGTCCTATAATTAAGGCTGGAAGTGTCGTATACTTGCGAGCAAACGCTTTAATCTTTTCTACAGTAAGAGGGAATTCAGCCATAATCTCCTGTTCTTGTTTAGGAGTTAATGTCCATTTTTTAGAAAATTCATCAGCTTCTTTTTCTTTCTCTAGTCCTTCATCTGTGTACTCCAGTCCTTCAATGAATACATCTTTTTTACCATGCAGCAATATGTGGCCAGCTTCATGAAAAAAGGTAAACCAAAAAATATCATTGCGCTTATAACGATTAGAAAGTTGTACTAATGGAGAATCATTTATCCAGCGGGTAGAACCGCAAGCAGGCGAATTGGGTAAGCAGGGTGTATGAACCACTTTAACACCAGCCTTAAGGCAAATATTTTGTAATTGGTTAAAGAAGGTATCTTGTTCATTAGCCATTAATTCTTTTATTGTCTCCAAAGCATTTCTAAAGCTTTTGGTGTCGTAACAAGGTGCTTTTATTTCAGCTGCTTGTAATTCACCTTGCCGCAACCAAGCAGCAACAGCATAAGGATTCTTTTTTTTAGCAGCCGATAAGCGGAAAGCAGTTGCATAAGTGCTTTGGTGATAATAATTATCAAAAGCCTTTTTATCCGATACTGAAAAAAAAGTAAGAATACTGTTTACTTTATCTACCACGCCATCAGTAAAACTAATCCAACCTAATTCTTTCATCTCTTTCAATGGAAACTGAAGCACCCAATCCTTCACCTCTAACATCTCACGAGCCTCTCTAATTTCGGCTAGTTCAAGTTGATAATTCCTTTCTCGCTCTAGCCAAAAAGCTGCTGGTACACCTAATACACGTTCAAGTTGCAAGGCTGTTTCTGGAGTTATGCTAGCTTTACCCTTTAATATTTCATTAATTGTTTTAAGAGGTCTTCCCATCCGTAAAGCTAATTCTGGTTGATTGATACCTTTAGCCTCCATCGTTTCACTTAATGTTTCTCCAGGAGGAGAAATTAGAAATTCAGCTGCTTCGATATCTTCTATGGTCTTATATCTCATTTTATTTATGCTGTTTTTAATGATAATCTTCGCCTATTGCAAGAATGGTAATATCTGTGATTTCTGCCCAATTTATTCCGCCATCTTCTTTTTGGGGTACAGGATTATGATTAGGTTCAAAAATGATTCGATGGTTAGCTGAAATATCTACTGCAAATTCACCTTTTCTATTTCCGCTAAGTTCATGGCAGTTAGCTCTAGGTAACGTTCGCATTACTTCTAGTGTACTAGCTGCTTTTAGTTCCTCAATTCTTTGATTTACAAGTTTAGCCCTAGTTCCATAATTCTTCAATATGTCTTTAGGGGAGGTTACCGTTTTAGAAAGCTTATTATTCTTATAACTGATGTTCATGCAAATAACGAAAATAAAAATAAAAAAGTTTAACCTTTTGGGTTAAATATTTTATACGGATATTAGCCAAAAATAAAGTATATTTTTTAAATATTTTTAAATTATGCTGAATACTACATGCAAACTCGAAAGAAGATAAAAATAGTAGTGACCTCTTTAGCTGTTGTTCTTGCGGCTACTCATATACTATTTCCAAAAATTAGCATTGATCTAATCACGGTATTCCTTTTAGCATTAGCAATTGTTCCCTGGCTGGAGTCACTTTTTAAATCGGTAGAACTGCCTGGAGGGTTAAAGCTTGAGTTTCAAGATTTGCAAAAAATTGAAACAGATGCAAAAAAGATTGGATTACTTAAAGAAGATGTCGGGAATCAAGATATTGACGTTGAGGTTCATGATAGAAAGTTATTTGTTGAGATTGCTGAACAAAACCAAGATTTAGCCTTACTAAGCCTTAGAATTGAAATTGAAAAGAGCTTAAGAGGAATTGCTGAAAAATATGGAATTGCGACCAGTAGGTTTTCTATAATTAACTTACTTAAAGAGCTAGCCAGCCGTGGAATAATTACCCAAGATGAAAATAGTGTACTTAAAAATATGGTTAAGACGCTAAACCAAGCAGCTCATGGAGTAGAATACGACCAGAGGAATGCAAAATGGGTTATAGAAGTTGGACCGAAAATTATTGAAGCCCTTCAAAGTAAAGTTGAATTCAGAGGTGGAAATTTTTCGCACACTAATCCTGAAGCTAAAGAGCACTGGATAGATAAATCTTTTCGGGAATGTGATTGGACGACGAATTTCGAGTGGGGCGAGTGTATAAAGAAGCACCGAGGGCTCTGGAAAAAAGAGGTTGATAATGTTTATAATGCTTTGATGCGTAATTTGGATGCTGAGAAGCAGGAAAAACTCACAGAATCACAGATATCTTGGGAAAAACAGCTTAAAATTGATTCTGACCTTGTTTTTTCTTTCGAAGACATGCAGTTAAAAGTGGGACGTGAAGGTTTATTCATTGCTGCAATGTCCTTCATGAATAGAGTTAGACAACGTGCATTAGAATTAGAGGAGATTCTGACACTCTTGGACTGATCTACAGCGTTCAACTTGGGCTTTTGCGCTAATCCGGTATACTTAGTTTATATATTTATTTTCATATTAAATCGGTTAGAGCAGAGCTTAGATCATATTCGTGACAATAAAAAAAATAAGAAATGATAACTGTTAATACCCCAAATAACTGGAAAGATTTACAAATTAAAGTTGCTGAAATTCTTAAGGACTGTGGATTTACTACTGAGATTGAGAAAATAGTAATTACAGCTCGTGGGCAGGTTGAGCTTGATGTATACGCCCAAGAGCAGATAAATGGGAGAAAATATTCTATAATTTGTGAATGTAAATTCTGGAATTCATCCATTCCTCAAGCAGTAGTACACGGATTTAGAACAATTGTTAGCGATATAGGAAGCAATATTGGATATATTATAACAACAAGTAATTTTCAAAAAGGCGCAATAAATACAACTGAGTTTACGAATGTCGAGCTTTTAACTTGGGATGAATTCCAAAATAAATTTTTTGAAAGCTGGTTTGAGAAGTTTTTTATCTTCAAAATAACCAAGGAGCTTGATCCATTGATGACTTATACTGAACCAATACTTCCAATGTGGTTTCCTCTTATGTCTTTAGAAGACAAACAAAATTACTACAGCTTAAAAGAAAAATATGATGTTATTGGATATATTATTATGGTACATTTTTCAACATACTCTAGAATGTTGGTCAAGAAAGATATTCCAAAACTACCATTAATTGAACTTATAAAAGAAGATACGGAAGAAATCGAGAAAAGAATTCCAAAAGATATTTTAACAGAGGTCGGATATAGAGAGTTTTTGGATAAAATAATTGCATTTGGAAAGGTTGGAATTACTTCATTTAGAGAATTAAGAGATAAGTATAGTAAGTCTGAAGATCCAGAATGAATTAAAACTAGTCGCATCTATTCTATTTATCATAAAATTAGTTATGAGGACAATTGGTAAACTCCTGAAATAGCTTTACACTACAAGTATAAAGTTATGAATAAAAGAGAGTTCAAAAGTAACAGAAAACAAACTTTTTCGTCTAAAGAGAAGAGAATCATGGTCGAAGAAATTCGTTCCGGTCTGCTTTCTCTTCGACAATCCATCCAACAGCATCAGGTTCCGGGTTCCGTTTTACAAAAATGGAATCGCTGGTACTTTAAAATGCGACTGTTAAAGTATTATCGACCAAAATCAGCATTTCTGATGGCGCCATCTCAGCCAACCGTTGAACAGTTAAAGCAACAATTAGCCGAAGCGCAAGCCCAGCTAGCCCAAGTAAAGCTCCAGAATACCGCTTTAGAGACGATGATTAAAGTAGCGGAGAAACAGTTAAACATAGACATCCGAAAAAAGTCTGGTTCCAAACAGTTCAAGAGTTAAACACGCAGCATCCCTTAATAGGTTTAGGGAAGTTGTGCGGACTGTTTGGAAAATCCCGGCAAGCCTACTATGAGCAGTTGTGGCAGCAAGATAAAAAGCAGGTAAATCAAATGGCTCTTGTGCAGCAAGTAGTGAAGATCAGAGAGCAATTACCCGGTGTGGGTACGGGAAAACTGCATCATTTATTAACTAACTTTTTGGCAGAGTATCACATAAAGCTGGGGCGGGATAAGCTGTATGTCCTGCTGCGGGAGCATCATTTATTACGCACTAAGCGGCGCAATAGGGCCAAAACCACCAACTCGCAACATCCTTTTTACAAATATGTGAACTTAGTGAAAGAGCTGCCGGTTAGCCGTCCTAATCAGGTATGGGTAAGTGATATTACCTACATCAGAACGGGTCGTGATTTTAGTTATTTGAGTTTAATCACGGATACTTATTCCCACAAAATCATGGGGTGGGCACTAGACACCACCTTACAGACGAAAGGACCACTGGCAGCATTGCAGAAAGCCGTTAAGAGTTTACCCAAGGGAAAAGAAAGCTTGATTCATCATTCTGATCGGGGTATTCAGTATTGCTCGAAAGAATACATTCAGTTACTCTGCTCCCGTGGCATCCGCATCAGTATGACCAGTCAAGGAGATCCAGGAGAAAATGCTTTGGCCGAAAGAATAAACAGAACCATTAAAGAAGAATTTAACTGCCGAGCTTTTATCTCCTTTGACTTGGCAAAGGTAGCTATCATCAAGTCTATTCAGGCCTATAATCAGCTCCGCCCTCATGCTTCTTGTGATTATCTAACTCCTAACCAAGCACACCTAAAGAAAGGTCCACTTAAAAAGCGCTGGCGAAAATACAAAAGAAAAAATCCTGTCAGCCAGGAGTTGTTAATCAAGAAATTAAATAGAATTTTTACCGTTTAACCTGTAAAGCTATTTCAGGAATCTACCATTCTTGCTTAACGTTTTGAGAAGAACTTCTTTATAAACTTTCTCCGGTATTTTCACGATTCTATAAAAAAGTATTTCTATCCGAAAAAGTATACTTGACTTACTAATACAGTTTCACAATTTGGATCAGGAATAACCAAAATGCATCACTTCAGCACGGTTTCTATTACCTCATTTTGCAGTTGTTCAGCCGCTTTGGCGAGCGGCCCACCCATAATAACACCCATATTTACAGCTACAAAAATGGTGATATCTTCATCCGGGAAATACGCGACAAAGCAACTCGAACCCAATCCGCTCCCACCGTGGCCGTAAGCATTGCCATAATCCGTTTCGAAATAGTGGAGACCCAGCCCATATTGTAATTTTTCCGGTTCTTTTTGAGTAGCGATAAACTGGCGCATTTGCTGCTTTGAGGCTACCGTTAATAAATTGCCTTTTAGTATCGCATCAGTAAATGAAACCACATCGTAAGGCGAGGCAATAATGCCATCATCGCCATGCATAGAGGCCACTTGCTGGTTCTGAATTTTAGAAATATCTTCTAAATAACCGTTGCCCCGACGGTCGTAGTAGGAACTTACCAACCCGGTTGGTTGTGGGTAAGCGGGTTCATTCAGGTAATAAGTATCGTGCAGGTTTAAGGGTTTAAAAATATGATCAGTAATGTATTTGGCGTGCGAAGCCCCGGTCACCTGGTCGATTAATATTGTTAGTAATAAGTAATTGGTATTAGAGTAACTGTAATCGGTTCCGGGTGCAAACTTTAATCTTTTACCGGCTACGTACCCTAAATATTTGTCGGATGTAAATGGGTAAAGGGGATTGTTTAGGAAATCGGTAATATAGGTGGCATCAGAAGCATAATCAGGAATGCCCGAAGAATGATTGAGCAATTGTCTTACTGTTATCTGATGGCTTTGGGTAATTTTAGCGGTTATCGTTGCCGGCAAATAGTGGTTAATAGAGTTATCTAAAGCAACAACATTTTGCTCGGCTAATAACAGGACAGCCGTGGCTACATACATTTTGCTAATGCTTTGAATGTATTGCAAATGACAGCCTTCCATTGTTGTTTTTGAAGCGATATCAGCTTTACCTGCCGCACCTAACCAATACCCATTTTCGGGACTGCGTACCAGCATTGCCACGCCGGGTAAACCTTGAGCAATGTATTTATTTAATACTTGTTGGTATAGCACTGCTTTCGGGTGATTGGGATAAACCGGAGGAGCGGACTGGCAAGCCGTTTGGGTAGAAGGCAGAGTATAATCTTCTTTACAACTAATAGTGGTTAAGGCCAATAAAGCAACTACCAACAAACGGGTTGCCGTATAAAATAAACGTTTCATAAGTAAGGTAATTATTGATTATTAAAATGGGAATTAATTTTTACCCCAACGTGCAGGTAAGATTGTGGAATAACGGGCAATCCGGGATTGTAGAAGAATTGGACTGCTGGTTGGTATTTTATAAATGGACTTACTTTAATAAATCGGTTTTCCTTTTCAAAACCTAAGCTAATAGAAGCAGTAACTAAAGCCGAGCCATTACCGCCGTTTTTTGCCGGTTCGTACTCACCCAAGTTGTTCAATTTATAACTGTTACCGGGTAAAAAACAATGCAGATAATTCAGACCAATCTGGTATTCGGTGTACAAACCGGTTTTTGCGAGCGTAATTTTATAACCAACATCGGTGCCCAGAAAAATGCCATTACCGTTGTTCTTATTTAAAAATAAACCGGTTTGACCGGTCTGGTAGAGTTGGGTTTTTCGGCCTTGCCGATACGTATACTGGGTCCCCACCGAAAAGCCAGGGTTAAGCGGCCGAGTTCCGGTAATCGCCACCATTCGGTCGAAGGGCAGACTAATATTTTGTTTAAGAACAGAGATAACGACCGGCCATTTTTGAGTTTGGCGGGGGAGCGTTTTCAGCGTTTGGGCGAAAAGCGGACCTTGTAAAAGGAAGGAAAAGATAAGGGCAAAAAGCTTTTTCATGGTATAGGGCTACAAAAACTAACCCGTCAGGCAGCTGGTTAACGCTGCAATAATGAAATAGCAAATGCTGTTTTGGTAACATCAAAGCCCCATAAATACCTGAAGTGTAGTAAATTTCAACTTGAAATGTACTAAATCAGCTCCCGGCGCAGCCATTTTTTAAAACTGGCAGCCTTCGTACGGCTGATAATTACGGGCGAAGGCATATCCAATTTTTCCTGGAGGGTAACCAATAATTTGCCGTTTACATCTTTCTCAATGGCCTTCACAGTATCATTACGCAAAATGCACTGCCGGTTCGCCCGGAAAAACTGATCCGGATCTAAATATTGCTCACACTTATCCAACGACATATCCAGCACGAGCTTGCGCTTTTCGTGGGTATAGAGCAAATTAATATCATCGACTACGTAAATAGCTAATATCTCGGGCGTAGGTACCAGCAGTTCTTTGTTGCCTAGTTGTACCCGGAAAGTGGGAGGTTGCTTGGTCGGTGTTTCGGCTGCAGACCCCAATTGAGGTGGAATAGTCCCGTTAGTTGGCAATTGCCACTGCATTTGTTTCTGCTTTTCGATGGCCTGGCGGTAAAGTTTAAAATAATATAAGCCAATATATACCCCATTCATCACCAAAACCCAGATCGCGAAAATAAACAAGTTATAGGTATAAAAACTGCGCTTCACTGGCTGATCCGAAACAATGAAATTTACTAATTCCGTAAGAGCTACAATAACACCGAGGCAAATCAGCATGGTAGTCACCAGTTGTAAAACAAGGCGTCTTATTAACCCTAGTTCCCATGGAAATTTCTGGTCAAGGGTGAGTATAATATACCGGGCGGAAAACCAAGCGGCATACCCTTCTAAGGTATCAATGACATAAGTGGTCAGTAAATAGGAGTTAAAATGAATGGACGAGTAGGTTAAATAATAATTAACTATATTAATGAGTGGAATAACCAGAAGAATAAAAATTTTATCCTGGTAGTTGAATGGATTGGTCGTACTTAACTCCATAAAAGCTATTTGAAATATCCGGCTCGTGGTATTTCAAAAATAAAATTTAATTTGTTCTTTTCTAACATTTTACTTAACAGAATTTAGATTATAAAATATCTCACAACAAGGTACACCGGTAGTGGAAACTGGTAAAAGTGACTTTTTCGCAGTTGACTACTTCGTAACAGGACTGCACCGGATAGTATTCAAAGGAAATAGATATGCTGGTGTAAGATTTCAGTTCCTTATCACAACCTTATTTGCAGTAGAATGGAATAGCAGGGCCGTAGTTAATTACAAAAGATAAGTGCAGATTTTATCATTTATAAAGGAGTAATTTTAGAAGTAGCTTTTTTTTATTCAAAAAAACTAGCTTTCCGCTTTTAAAACCATTAAAAAATAAAGAAGAAAGATTTCCTATGTCAGAACTCGAAAAATATATTCGTACCTATTTCGGGGTAAGTAATGAAGACTTAAGTAAAATAAGTTCGTTCTTTAAACTAAGTTCTTTAAAAAAGGGAGAATTTTTCCTGCAAATGGGTCGGTATTCTGACCGGCTAGGCTTTGTACAGTCGGGTATTATCCGGGAGTTTGTTACTATTGGCGATAAAGAAATTACGAAATGGATTTCTACCAAAGGCTATTTTGTAGTTGATTTATCGAGCTTCTACTTTCATCAAACTGCCCGCTGGAATATACACGCCTTAACGGATTGTGAGCTTTATGTAATCGACAGCAAAGAATATCATAAATTTGGGCAAATAATCCCCCAATGGGCCGAATTAGAAAAGCTCTTTATTGCCAAATGCTTTATGGTTTTAGAAGAAAGAATAATTACCCACCTTTCCCTGACGGCAGAGGAAAGATACAATCAATTACTGAACTTTAATAAAGAATTATTTAACCAAGTGCCTTTACATTACCTGGCTTCGATGCTGGGTATAACTCCGGAAACATTGAGCAGGTTGAGAAAAAAAGCGGTGGCGTAAATTTATTGATTTTTATCAAGAGCAAATTTTCATTTTGAGCAGACCTTTGTTCTGTCCATTTTGAATGGAAAAGTCATGTTCATAAAATTAATTCTTTTAACCGCTATTAGCCTAGCCACAACAGCGATAGCTTTTGCACAAAATAATTCAAAAATGAAAAGTATCAACAACCAAGCACCGGTAATGTGCAGTAAAAAAATTACCATTAACGCCAGTAGCGAAAAAGTTTGGCCATTAATAGCCAATATAAACAATTGGGCAAATTGGCAAACCGACATCAGCAAGGCCCAACTGAATGGTGAACTAAAGCCCCAGACAACCTTTGATTGGAAAACGGGCGGTGCAAACATCCATTCTACCCTGCATACTGTCGAGCCATACAAGGCGTTTGGCTGGACTGGAAAAGCTTTTGGAACTTATGCGATTCACAACTGGATGTTTACCGAAAAAGACGGGTGCACCGAAGTAGCCGTAGACGAAAGCATGGAAGGTCTTTTGGCCGTACTCTTAAAGAAAATATTAAATAAGAGTTTAGAAAAGGGAATGCAAAACTGGCTCGACTTGCTAAAAAAAGAATGCGAAAATTAAGCTGGCTTTTGTTAAACTACCCGCCAATTTTACTTTTAGAAAACGAAACCGATGAAAGAAAATGGCTTTCAAAAACAAGATAATCTGTAATCCCAAAACCGGCCAGGATATAAAATTTTTACAAACGGGCAAGGATACGAACGGTCAGCTTTTAGAGATGGAAACTACTTATAATGCGCACTCAAAAGAACCGGCCGCGCATTATCATCCTTACCAGGTAGAAGACTTTAAGGTATTAGCCGGTAAATTAACCGTTCGCCTGGATGGGCAAATAAAAGTACTGCACCCAGGCGATACGCTGCATATACCCAAAAATAAGGTCCACGCTATGTGGAATAATACAAACCGTAAGACAGTCGTAAACTGGAAAGTGCAACCAGCTTTGGACACCGATCATTTGCTCGAAACTACTACTGGGCTAACGATTGACGGCAAGACTAACGACAACGGAATGCCTAACCTCTTACAACTTGTTTTAATCGCCAATAAATATGCGCCTGTATTTCGGCTGGCTAAACCAGCATTTGCTGTTCAAAAAGTATTATTTATTTTTTTAATACCGTTTGCTTACTTGTTTGGATATAAAGCGGTTTACAAAAAGTATCTTGACTGAACAAGACGATGACTCCACTTCTAACTTTAATTATTAAGTTACTACCGTACAAGTATTAAGTTACCACCGTACAAGCGGTAAAACAAGAATTTTAATACTACTCAGTTCTTCGCAAATTTCGTAGTCATTTAGCACCATTTAAGATAGATAATTTCTCTTGAACCATCTTTTCACCTACCTTCAAACAATAACAGATTTGTCAGAAGAAAGCCGAAAGATTTTCTCAGCTACGCTAACATTTCTGGAGATAAAAAAAGGGGGCTACTTGTTACAAGCGGATGAGGTATGCCCAGCCATTTTCTTTATTGTAACAGGTTATTACCGGTCTTTTTACCTGAACGACGGAGAAGAAAAAAATACCAACTTCTACTTTGAAAACAGCTTTGCCACGAATGTAAAAAGCCTTACCCAAAATACGAAATCAGATTACTTCATTCAAGCTGAAGAACAAAGCTCCGTTATCAGACTCGATAAAACCAAATTGCTGGAAGCGTATAAGCAATCCCACGAAATTGAGAGATTGGGTAGAAAGTTGTTAGAGTTAATTTTAATGAACCAGGAAGAACATGCCAACCTGTTTAAATTATTCACACCGCAACAACGGTACGTATATTTGCAAAGAACCCAGCCGGAGTTATTTAACCGCGTATCACTAACTCAAATTGCTTCCTATATAGGCATTAGCCGGGAAACCTTGAGCAGAATTCGGGGCAGGAAATAAATAAAATGCCGCCTTGGGCAGGTATAATTTTGTGACGATTGTCACAGGTTGAAATAACAAGATAAAGCCAGTTTTGTATTTCAAAATTTAATTGTAAAAAAATGCAACAGGCTAATCACAAATTAGTTTCCGAGTTTGTTGAGCAAATTTGGAACAAGCAAAACTTCGAGAAGTTAGATGATTTTATTCATCCGGAATTCAAGGATTTCTCCTTACCACCAGCTTTAACACCAGATAAAGAAGGCCTGAAAAATTGGATTATGGCTACATGTGCTTCATTTGAACATAAAACAGTTATTGAAGACCAGGTTACCGAAGGAGACAAAAGCATTGTAAAAATCCGGATGGAGCTAAAACACATTGGGGTTTGGCGAGATATGCCGCCAACTAATCTTGAAGTGCTTACCCAAGGTTACCGGTTTTTCAAAATCAAAGCAGGAAAAATTTTGGAACATTGGGCTTTAATTGATGGACAAGCAATTGAAAGTCAATTAAAAGGCGCTTCCAATGGTTGTACGCTGCCCAGATAGTTAAATAACCATAGTTTTACAAAAGCAGGAATCTGTTACCTTAAACAGACTTTTGCAATACATTAGCTCGGGACATATGTCTATAAATCTAAACTAAATTTCCGCTTTTGTAAGGCTGCATTCTTATCTTTTCGGACAAAACCAATACTTTCGTAAAGTTAGTACCTGATTTTATTAGAGTTACAGGTTTATTTACAACCACCAATACCGTGGGGTAATAAACGACCTTGATTTAGTTAGGATGGTTACCTTTGTTATCTACTAGTAAATGGAGCAACCGGATATTCAAGCCAGAAGCAGTTAAACAGAACCTGCCCGGAGCCGACTCAAACTTACCTGCGTAATACCTAAATAAGAAGCAATGTGTTTGAGGGGACACCGGTTTAGGATGCCCGGATACTTATTTCCTAACGCTTTGTACCTCTCCTTTGCTTCGTGAAACCGGATACTTTCAATGCGTTGTTGTCCTTCCAGGAACGCGTAAATGGCCAACATCCGGCCGGCTCGCTCCATTTCGTGGTATTTTCGGCAAAGCTCCTCTAAATCAGCATATAAAATGGAGTATATAATAGAGTCCTCCAAAACGTGAATTCCTTTTTTGGATGGCATTCCGGTAAAAAGGCTTTCTACACCGCCGATAAATTGGTTATCAATGGCAAAATAATCGGTAACATCTTCCGCTTCATGGAAATAAAAAACTCGTGCCAAGCCCGTTTGAATAAAGTATAAATGCCGAGAAACGGCTCCAACATCTAACAAAATCGTATTTTTTTTAACTCCTGATGCCTTAGTAAGCTGGTTTAATTCCTCTATAACTACGGAAGATAATTTGCTAATTTTGTTCAACGCTTCTGCCAAAGAGGTATTTATACTTTCCATTTATTTTGTTTTTACTAATAATTGATTTCGCAATCAGGCTAAAGTACCAATTTTATTCTTGTCAGTTTGTTATTTAACATATGTAAAAATTTTTCTGCTCGCCAAGTTTTAGATTTGTGTCATAAAAAATAAAATTATGAAAATCAGTATAATAGGAGCGGGGATTGCCGGATTAACCACCGCCATAGCTTTAAAAAAAGCCGGATTTGAAACGGAAGTATTCGAAGCAGCATCCGAGATTAAACCGGTTGGAGCGGGCTTAGGCCTAGCACCCAATGCCATCAAAGCTTTTTATGAATTAGGTATCGCCGAAAAAATTATACCACTTGGCAGAAGGTTACCCCACTTTAAAATTACTAATGCCGCCGGAAGTATTCTTTCCTTTACAGATAGCCAGGCCATAAGTGCGCGTTACGGCATTGATAATTTTACTATTCATCGGTATGCTCTGCACCAAGCGCTCCTGCAAGAACTGGATGGGACCCCCATTTATATCGGCAAAAAAGTAATTGGTCTTACCAAAGAAGGAAAAGAACTAATCATTCAGTTTCAGGATGGGAGTTCGCACAAAACTCCTTATTTGATTATTGCCGATGGTATTCACTCTGTTTTACGCAACAAACTGGTTCCCCATGCTACTATTCGTTATGCTGGTTATAGCTGCTGGCGGGCGGTGATTGAAGGTACCGGCATTGCCCAGGAGGGCGCCTCCGAGACCTGGGATACCGCCGGCAGGTTCGGGATTGTGCCGTTGAAAGACAACCAAATTTATTGGTTTGCCTGCATTAATGCCCCGGAAAAAAGTGAAAAATTTAAAAATTTCCGGGTTCAGGATTTATATGCCCATTTTCATCAGTTTCATGCGCCTGTTCCACAAATTCTCTCCAAAACAAAAGACGAACAACTGCTACACCATGATATTTTTGATTTGGACCCACTACCGCATTTTGTTTATGATAATGTGCTGCTGGTAGGTGACACCGCTCATGGCATGACGCCCAACATGGGCCAAGGAGCTTGCCAGGCCATTGAAGATGCTGTTGTACTGGGTAAAGAGTTAGAGCGGAATACAACGATTGAAGCGGCACTTCAGGCTTTTGAACGAAGAAGGTTAAAACGTACGGAAAAGATTATCCTGCGGTCGCGGAATATTGGGCGCATCGCTCAAACCAGCAATCCGATTCTGGCTGGAATCAGAAATGCCATGCTACGGATTACTCCAGCTAGCGCCCAAACAAAGCAATTTGATATGCTCTACAACATTGATTTCTAAGAGCAACACTCCTGTTAATGCATGAGCCAGTTATTTGTACCAGGTAAAGAATCGAAGTAATTTCCTGTAATAACAACAAACCCTCCAGTCTGTATAAATGTCGCTTTTATTCAATACTTGAACTTAGCCAACAGCTAATTTTGGTGGATAATTAACAATTTTTTGATAAGCCGAGATATTGCGTTTTGCTTATCAGAAAGCTTATCCTATAAAGATGGGAAACACTCCATCATCATAGTTAAAATTTAATCTTCTTAATCATCCAATGAAAAAGTTCTTTAAATGGACCGGAATTGTTCTGGGCTCATGCTTCATTATGCTGCTTTTAACTTTTCTTTTTATCAACCATAAAGTAAAAAGCCGCTTCAACAAAGAGTATCAGGTATCGGTGCAAACCATTCCCATTCCTACCGATGATGCCTCCATAAACCTTGGTAAACACATTGCCACTATAAAGGGCTGCGGCGACTGCCACGGCCAAAATTTTAGTGGACAAGTAGTAATTGATGACCCAGCCATTGGCTTTTTGGCGGGTCCCAATATAACGCGAGGAAAAGGCGGTCTTTTAAGCCGGCATAAAACTTATACGGACGAAGATTACGTGCGGGCAATCAAGCATGGCATTGGACAAGATAATAAAACATTAAAACTCATGCCATCTTACGAGTACAACCCATTATCTAAAAAGGATTTAGGCGCTTTGATTGCTTATTTAAAAAGTTTGCCGCCTGTAGATAATGAAACACCACCTATTCGTTTAAATCCCTTAGCTTACGTACTTACCCATTTTGATAAATTACCGTTGGTGGCGGCGGAAAGGGTGGACCATAGTACGCAGAGCCAAGAAGAAGTTTTACCGGAAGTTTCCGCCGCCTATGGCCAATATGTAGCCGTGTCATGTACTGGTTGCCATCGCGATAATTTCCAGGGAGGCAGTGCCATAGTTCCGGGTTCGCCCGATGTCCCTAATATAAACAGTTCGGGTAACTTAGGAAAATGGTCAGAAGCCCAGTTCATTCAAACCTTGCGAACCGGCATAACACCCGAAGGCAAAAAAATGAATGCCAAATTCATGCCCTGGAAAATGACAAAAGAATACACAGATACCGAAATAAAATCGCTCTATAAATTCTTGAAAAGCTTACCTGGTTAAAGAAGTGAACCGCGAAACAAGCCGGTAGATTTCCTGAGAAGGTCAGGTTCTTAAATTAGAATACAGAAAGCCTGGCAAATTCATAAGGAGGCATTCTCTTGCTTACTTACTATGAAAACAAATTTCTCTTCATCTGTTATTATGAAAAAATATGATAAACCAATTGCCCTTCTTTTTGGGTTTTTAACTATTCTATTCTTGGTTCTTTTATTAACCAATACTGTATTCTTAAATTGGGTATTTGCCCGGCACCAAAATCAGATGAGCTGGTTTATCCGGCCTTTATTTATTGTACCCTTCTGCTATTTTGCTTACCGTCAAAGTTGGACCGGAATTTCCATTATCATATTCGCTATATTTGCCAGTATGTTCTGGTTTAATCAACCTGCTATAATAACAGATGATGTAAAAGCATTTCTGCAGTTTGAAATACATTGGCTTAGTGACACCTGGAAACTAAAAAAAGTATTATTCGCCTTAGTACCGCTGATTTCTTTCATGACATTAGGCTTTTCCTGCTGGCAAAGAAGCATCTGGATGGGACTGGCTGTAATTGCTTTTATGGCGCTGGGAAAAATGGCCTGGGGCATTGCTCAGGCTGGAGAACCTGGAAAATCCATGAAAATACCCGCTACAATCGGGCTCTTGTTTTGTCTAAGTTGTATTTATTTCGGATTTAAACAACTTGAAAAAAGAAAACCTACTAACAAGTAGGTTTAATAAGGGGGAAAACCCCTAAAATCAATCACATTATAGCTTACTACTTGAAATTTTTACCATCATCCACTTAAAAGGGTGCTTTCCTTTTTATGCTTTTGTTAGCCTTTAACTAATTCCGTTATTTAAAAAGTTTTAATCTGCTCTTTAAGTGAGCACATCCGCCTTTTCTATGCTAGACAGATTTAAATATTTTTAAAAAAAATTTACAAAGGTATAAGATCACCATCAAAGGGAATAATAACTTTTGAAACCAAGTTATTTTCTTGAAGGGCTTTTCTCAAAGCCGTTCGCTTTACAAAACAATGATTTACTGTATCCATGTGTACAGCTATAATTTTTGCATTAGGCTGTTTCGCATAAACTTGCCTAATATCTTCTGGAGTCATAGTAATTGGGCCTCCGGATAAAAACTGCGCTCCTCCTGCATTTACTATTATAGCTGTTGGTTGGTGTTCTTTTAGAGCTTCATTCACATCATCACACCAAATAGTATCTCCTGCCAAGTAAACGCTTTGTTGTTTACTAGCAAAAACAAATCCGGATACTTCTCCCATTTTTTGCCCGATCTCACCCGAGCCATGCTTTCCTTTAGTCCGGAAAATCTTTATGTCTTTCCAGATAAGTTGCTGGTCAATTGGTGTTACATTTGTAAAGCCTTGCTTTTTGATTTTATCTAAATCAGATGGCTGGCAAAATATAAGTTTATCTTTGTTTATAAGAGTTTGTGCAGCCAGATCCCAATGATCCCGATGAAGATGGGTTACCACAATAGCATCTACCTCGCTTAAAATCTTCTGTAATGCATCCTTTTCTAAGGGAAGATCAACCATTGGTATTCTTATGTTGTTCCCGCAATTTTGTACCGGGTCTAACTCTCCTTTTGATGCCAGCATGGGATCAACAAGCAGCTTTTGTTTACCAATATGAATAATTAAAGTGGCGTGCCTTAGTAATTGAACAGAAATTTTAGGGTTCATAAGCGGATATGGATTTGCTTTCAGTAAATAAGGGGTGACGCCAAGCAACAAAAGGTTTTGTAAAAATATTTTACGGTTCATCGTCTAACTCTATTAATTTCTGTGCAGAAAATTTAAAATCACAAATTTGCGAATACTTTCTATAGGTAGCATAATTTTAATTCTCACTCCGTTTTTTAAGTACATAAAGTCAGTTTTGCAGCCCTTTTTCTAAATTCTTGTTCCGCATTTTCTTAAAATGTCTGGCTAGTAATTTTTCCATGCTTTCAGCTACTGTTAATAATAATTGTCCGTCTTTTTGTATAAGCACCCAGTTACAAATTTCGTATTATCCGAGAGCTTTTTTGGTCCACCTAAACTGATTATTTAGCTAAACAGCATGAAAGGTTGAAGGGATTATTGCGCTACTGGTTTTCTAATTCAAAGTAGCGCCTGGTATTAGATCGCCATTAAGATGTAACCTAATAATATTTCGTTTAAGGCTTTAGTTTTTGCAATTGCTCTATAATACAAACTTTAAAAATTCGAGCTCCCGCGTTATTCAAGTGAACGCCATCAATGGTTAGCTGCAGGTGGCGCTTGCGGCTTAGCCAATCCGGGCCCTTTTTAGTGTGTGAAACAACCGGGTCGGTCAGGGTAACGGCCCAGAAGCTTTCCAAAAAGTAATTTGTTTGGGAGTTAATACTTAAAATTTGGTCATATTTTAACCCGCTATCCGCTAATAAGGTCGCTTCTTCCTGAGCAACTTTGCGAATAGCGGTATTGTAAGCAGCTCGTTGAAAATTTAAGGTAAAATGTAAATCCTCATTGATACAACCTATGGTGGTAAGTACCAGTTTGCCCTTAAAAATCCGTTTAACCTCCTGAACAGTTCTTCTCCAGGCATTTTCGAAATCCAAGGCAGAAGTTAGTGGCCATAAGCCTTTTTTGAGCTGTTCCTTTAAAGCAAATTGGAACAGCTTGCCTTTCTGTTGAAAATAAGGTAAAATTAAATCGTTATAACCTCCCTGGAGCACCACACCATCATAATCGGGATTCTTACTTAATTCCTGAAGAAGCCTTTCGCTGATATGGCTAAAAGTATCCCCATTTAAGCCCGCGTTTTTTATGTTATACCCAGGATTTTCGTACTGTATTATTTTTATAAAGCTCGTGCCAAGTGTACCCTTGGTGATACTATCACCTACAAATAAAATTTTCATAATAAGTTAGAATATAGTTTCTAGGCAACAGGGTGAAATGAGCACTTGATTATATCATTGACTGATGGCTTTAATTACTTAGTTGAATTTTAGTTCTCTAAAACGTACTTGGGGCAATTCATCTGCCGCCATTTGTAAAAAAACTTCGTAAACAGGTGCCGGAGCAGATACTTTAATACCATCCATCCATTCCAAAATTTCTGCATTATTAATACTGCGCATCATCCACCGGCTTTCTTCCATAAGTACCTGCGGGTCAATTGAAGCCATAATCTGTTGTTCCATGCGCAGGATCTCTTTATCCGAAAAGTGCTTCCAAAGTGCCAGCAGTAATTGGTTTTCTTCCTTATTCATGTGGTACAGATTAAAGGCGATAAATTCATTAAGTGCATAAAAGATTTGCTTACCGGATAACTCTTTTTCTTCCACTGATTTCGCCTGACGCCAATTGCTAATAAATTGTCTTAGATCAGCACTTAAATTATGGTCTATTACATGGTCTTTTTCCAGTTCTTCTGTAAGCTGCGGTTCCTGATGTACAATATGGGCTAAAATAAATCGGTCTTCGTGGTCGGCATGTTCATCGTAGAAATAGAGTACTCGTTCCATTTCGGCAATTACTTTATCGGCTTTAAGCTCTGTAAAATCAGTTTGTTGTATTTTGCTTTGTAAATCGAAAAGCATGCTTCTAAGTGCTTTGTGGATGTTGTTAAAAACATTATAGCGTTTTACGGTTCTCATGTTATTTTTTTCACTAAAATTAAGTTGGATTGAAGTTTAAATATTGAAGAAAAACGACAAAATATAGTGCTAGATAAAACTGCCTAAGAGAAGGTTTTAAGACGTTTTAGAAAGAAGATTCATCCAAGTCCTGTAGTATTAAAATATAAATTTACTAATAATTATACAGGCAACCAGACAGCAAGAGCGAAGAACACACAATTAAAGTCAAAATTATTAAACCGTATTAGGTGCTATTTCTTGATGGTTAGAGTAATAAATTATCAAACTAGCTTATCGGAACACCAGCCAGGTTATTTTTTTATAAACCGTAAAACTTGCTGGCCTGTACTGGTATACACTAAAAGCGAGTACAAACCTGGCCGCAAATGGCTAACTGGAAATTCTAATTGGTTAGTAGCTATCAGGCGATGCGTGTTTAAACCTAAACTTAGACCATCGGCACTTAAGAGGGAGGTTACCAGTTCTTCCGCCGGCACTTTTAAGTCTACGGTAAATTTATCGATAACCGGATTAGGATACAGGCGGGTAGCTAGGATAACTGGTGACGTGTCTATATGTTGCTCGGCTTTGCTGATAGGCAATATTTCAATGGCAGCAACACAAGCTTTATCCACTACTGAAATAAATTGCAGATTTAAAAAACCATCGGTTACAGTTATTTTTTTCGAAACATTAACCGCCTTGCGGGCTCCTTTCGCCGAAGCAAAGATATCGTAATTAGTTAACCAACCCGTTCCTTCTGCGGTTACGTTAAATTTACGCTTGCCCGCAGTTGTATAATAGATTTCCGCAAAATGTAGTTTTACCATATACGAGCCATTATTAACCGGAATAGTATATTGGAAACTACCATCCGAATTGGTAGCTCGGCGATTAGTTTTATAAAGGTTACCATCTGTAGTATTATCAATAGTTCCCGAAGTAGCGGATATACTTGTAGCGCCAACAAAGTAAGTATCCGCAACAAAACTACCTAAAGAAGTAGTCAAAGCAGTTCCTCCTGCATTAATTCGGATTGCTTTCGTTACTTCCGTTCCTACCGTAATAAAAATTGTTTTAGGTACAGATGACTGGCAGCCCCAGATAACCCGGAAAGTAAAGGAATCTGTACTAGTAAAACCAGCTTTTGGCCGGTAGGTACGCTTCGCTCCGGAACCGCTTAAAGTACCATTTTTAGGTAATGAAACAATCTTATAAATTAAAGGAGAGGCACCCGTACCAGATAGCGTAATAGATTTTGGTGTATTAATAGCAGTAGTAACGTTCTGCGAATTAGCTACTGGAGTAGCTTTCTGAAAAATTAAGCTACCTACAGGATTTTTACCATCGGTAACAGGTTGTAAATGGTGCATAATGGTATATTTACCCGCAGGTGTGATTTTAAAGATAGTACCACTATAATTATGACCGCCGCCGCTGGTTAGCCCGTAGAAGTTACCTTCTTTATCCATTACTAGGCTACCGCTTGGGTTAGCGCCATCGGCATATTCATTTACTAAATACTTTAAAATTGTTATTTTACCAGTTGGGGTAATGGTAAAAATAGTACCAAATCCATCTTTTCCACCCCGGGAAGTCATGCCGTAAAAATTGCCATTCTTGCCTACTACCAAGCTACCAGCAGGATGGTCGCCTTGGTCATATTGATTAAAAGAATGCAATTTGGTAAACTTACCGTTAGGAGTTACCTTAAAAAAAGTACCCATATTATAATCGCCGCCTACATTGGTTAGCCCATAAAAATTTCCATCCTTCCCTTTTACCAGATTACCCCGGGGTGAAGAACCCTCTTCATAGTTATTGAGGCTGTGCAATACTTCGTAAGAACCGGTAGGCGTAACCCGGAAGATCACGCCGGATAACATATGACCGCCCGCTTGAGTCATGCCGTAGTAATAACCATCGTTGCCATCCACTAAGCTACCCCAAGGGGAATAGCCCGAATCATCGTTTTGGAAGGAATATAAGACGGTAAAATCCCCTCTGGGCGTTATCCGGAAATAGGTACCACTGCCGTTTACCCCTCCATGACGGGTCAGGCCATAAAAGTTGCCATCTTTTCCCAGCAGTAAATCACCCACCGGTAATCCACCATCGTTTAAATCGTCTAAGGACCGTAAGATGGTATAGGAGCCATCCGAACACAATTTGAAAATGGTGCCGTAATTATAGGTTCCACCATATTCGGTCATGCCGTAGAAAAAGCCATCCTGGCCCTGTACTAAACTACCCCGGGAAGCCACTCCACCAAAAGTACCTGGCAGAGCCATCAATATTTTAAAATTTTTACCAGTAGGCATAATCCGGTAAATAATACCATCATTTTGCGGACCGCCTATTTCATTCATGCCGTACAAATAACCATCCGTTCCTTGCATCAGACCACCCGCGCGCCCTCCCTCTTCCAAAGGCGAAAAGGAATGTAATACACCTACAGTGCCATTGGTCGTCAGTTTAAAAAGGGTTCCATTGCCCCAGTAACCGCCATTCATGGTGGTACCATACAGGCTACCGTCCTTTCCCCGCAGCAAACCTCTTTTAGGAGTATCCCCTATTTCTCCCCCGTATGTGAAGTGATAAATTACTTTGTAGCCTCCTGTTGGACTTATTCTATAGATCGTACCCCCAAAATTTTCTCCTCCGTACCGGGTAAATCCATAAAATTCACCATCCTTACCTTGCACTAGGTTGCCAACCGGGGTACCACCGGTAGTAATTTCAAAGGTATGGAGCAGGGTAAAGGTACCGGAAAGAGTTATTTTAAAGATAGTACCATACTGATTGGCTCCTCCGAGAGTAGTAAGGCCATAGAAATTGCCATCCTTGCCCCGCACTAAACTGCCATCTGGCCGACCTCCCCGAGAAGTTCCGTTGAAGTGATGCAGCACCGTATGCTTACCTGTAGGAGATAATTTAAAAATAGTACCCATATCGAAAGTACCGCCGTAAAAGGTCAGGCCATAAAAATTACCGTCCGGACCCTGCAATAAATCTCCATAGGGCCGATAACCATTGTTCCGAGTAAAGGTGTAAATTACTTTGTACTCACCACGGGGCGTTATTTTAAATGCTACTCCCGGTTCTGCTCCGTTATTGTTCAATCCACCGGACGAAGTCATGCCGTAAAAATTACCATCAGCGGCTTGTATGAGATTATTTCCTTCCGGTGCATTTCCTTCAAAACCATTGAAATCGTGCAAGATAGTTATACTACCATCCGGTGCCATTTTAAAAATAGTACCAAGATTGTTAGCACCACCGGCCGAGGTCATTCCGTAAAAGTTTCCATCCTTAGCTTGCATTAATTCTGCTTTGGGGTTTGAACCTAACTTGGTAAAGGTTTTATGAACAGCAAAGCCACTACCATCAGATTTAATGGAAAAAGCAGTACCTCCCCCTTGGGGACCATAAGTAGAGGTTAACCCAAGTAATACCTCCTGAGCCAGGATGGGAGTAGGATGTATAATAATCCACAAGCCCATCAAGAAGCCCAGTATTTTAGCAATTAGTATCCCGGAAACCTTAATCAAGGTAAAAAATAAGTTATGCAATATTAATAATGAAGAAATGCATCCTCCTCTTGATGTATAATTCTGAGAGTAGTAAGACAAGAACAGTTTCATAATTAAATGGATTGATCAGTTTTAGATATAAGGAGTGTAGTTGTATCAGAAAAAAAGAACCTACTTATTCATTACTACATTTAGCGTAGGATAAATAATATTGTGTAGTTATTATCATTTAAGCACGAAGTATCTCTTTTGATTCTAGCACAAAATTAATCCGGCACAAAAAATTTATATTGAATAAAACCGACATTCTAGAGTAACTGGATATTATAGAACTATTAATCGGAAGAAGTTTTCAGATTATAAGCGATTAACAATCAATAATTTGCTATAATTAGGCGCCAAAAGTTCGGGATAGGTCTTTTGTAGAAAAAATACTTGCTTAAGAGTTTTTGAAATAGATTATCTTAAGTAAGAGAATTAAAGCAATATAATATTTCTTATACTTCAGAAATTTGTTGATTCCCATTCCTGAAGTAAACAATTTACTTCAATAAGCGAATGATACATAAGTAGGGCAAACTTCCAGGGTTTGGAAGAAGCTTTGGTCATTCGTAATTAAAAAGGATGGGACCGTACCAGTAAATTCCCTGCAATCTCTAATGAAATGTGCTTGATCGGAGAATCCAAGTTCATAGCTCAGCTCTGCCCACT
The DNA here is from genome assembly GCF_003023845.1 of Adhaeribacter arboris. Classification (NCBI taxonomy): domain Bacteria; kingdom Pseudomonadati; phylum Bacteroidota; class Cytophagia; order Cytophagales; family Hymenobacteraceae; genus Adhaeribacter; species Adhaeribacter arboris. The sequence continues at coordinate 78,081 of NZ_PYFT01000002.1, forward strand.
TAATTTCTGAATCAGTTGCCTTACGTACATATTGATAAGCGTTGCGGAAACGGATGATGCGCTGGTAAGTTTTGGGACTAGTACCTACTAATTCTTTGAAGTTTCGTTGTAGCTGCCGAGGACTAATGTACAGTTGATCACTTAAAGCTTCTATTGATAGTTTACCCTGCACTTTTCGAATCAGCCGGCAGGCTTCCACTACGTAGTTGCGTTCCGCTCTCAAATTACTAAGTCGGTTTAACAGGTATTTTTCGGCAATAGTTACTAATTGAGGTACACTACTTTTTCCAGACATTTCGTTTACCATATTCTTAGCGGTAGTTCCCAATAATGCTTCCGCATCGATAACGCAGTTAAACAAACAGGCAACTGGTAATTTAAATAATTCTAGAATAGCTTCGGGTCTCATGCGAATACCGAACATGAGAGAGTCCGGGCTACCTTTCCAAAAACTAGTATCTTTAAATAAACCAGCAAAATAAATAATATGGCTTTTTTCCCAGGTTTGCTGCTGGCTATTGTAAATAACACATGGCTTTTGGTCCACTTGAATGATAATTTCGACCGTTCCAAGTGGTAAACACCGCTTTACCGGTTGCTCTTCAATGGATAATCCTGGGGAAGAATAATAGTGCCAGTAGCATTCAATATATGATCTTAATACTGGTGATGGCAAATACTCGCGATACTGCGTTTCTGATGGCATCATAATTAATACAAATCAAGAGCACGAAGGTAAAATGAATGGCAATATAATGTATTGAAAAAAAGCGACATATATTTTTAAAAATTAACAGCGCCTGCCTTCAATAACACTGTTCCCGGAAAGGAATAAGAAAAGATTAAAATAGTAAGATTAGATGCATTATCTTATAGAGATAACCTAGCGTCATCAACCTTATTTCAGGCTATTGATTTCTCTAATTCAGAAACGGAAAGATAGCTGGCATATAACTTTGGCAAGAAAAATTCAAAATTTCCTACTTCCTCTACATTATGCTTTAGCCAACTAGTACCCATTTGTTTCGTAAAAACTTGGGTATGCAATAAAGGATTAATAAAATATTTACCTATAAAACTTTCCGCCCCTACTTGCATCCGCGAAATATAACGGGTACCATTAGAAACTGGTATAAATTGGTGCTCCAGGCTAAAAACTTCTATCCCCAGAATTTTGCGAATAAGTTTTAATCCGGTGAAATCTAATTTCACAACTTCTTCCGTGCTGTCAACTAATTGGTTTAGGTCGCCGCCAAATGCTTCAACGATTCTAAATTGTGCGCCAATCCCTGCACTGCCATTAGGGCTAGTTCTAGCTAACTCCCAGTGGATATGATCTATTGGGTGCCATACCAAATACTTAGAATACGTTTTGCCTTGGTAATCCATGGTGCCCTTAATGTTCTTAAACCACCATTCCAGCATAACCGGGGTGACATTTCGGATAGTATCGTGCTGAATACAAAGTTCATAGCTACTGTATGGTAAAATACTAAATTTTGTATGGGCACTATCCACGCTTTTCATCTTCCAACCAAAGTCTCGTGAATCAGGTAATCGCCATTTCATTAGTAAAACAAGTTAGGTTCTCGTCACAGATTTTGAATAGGACAAAGGTGAGGAATAAGATATTATAATCTTTTAACATTTGTTAAAAATTTGTAATTAAGACATAACAAATTCATTTTCAGATAAATGTTATTAAAAATAGTACTTAAATTATCTGTTCGAAGTGTTGATTCATTCACTGGTGTTAAGGTCCTTTTTAGTAAGTTGAGCAGATGGAGTGTGAACTTTGTTATAGGAAAGAACCGGGAACTAATTTTATAAGGTAATCAAGCTCTTAGAAAATCCTATAACCACTAATATGTAAAACAGAAAGTTGCTTTATTTCAGCAGGAACAAACCAAAACAAGAATACTTATAGGGTGTTTGGCTACACATAATATCTAATATATAATCAACAATAAGTAATCAATATTATACAAATGATGCATTCCAATTTTTGGAGATAAGAATATTTTATATGTAATGCTTTGGGTCAATAGAATTCTTTAGAAATAAAATCAAGAAAGCGAGCCATCAGGAGCGATCTACCTTTTGGTTCTAAGCTGCTAGGGGAGGGGTCTTAAAAATACCTATTTAATATCCTATGTTTGTGAGCTAACCCAAAAGGTTCTTTTCTTCTTTTTGTTAATTTAGTTAAGAAGGAAATAATTAAAGAGCAAGATGGTAAAAGACCAGAGAACTGGTTGACTTAAAACCAATTAGTCAACAAGTATAATATTGTATTATATACCGTAAGTAATGGATAAGTATAATAATGATATTATACTTTAGTGCTAGATTAGTCAACTTTAGTAATACTAATATTATAATTACTTATGAGATTAGGGGATAAGTATATGACTAATATTTGTACTATAAGCTGGTATATTCTATCAAGATAATACGTAAGTATTTAGTATATTTATTGACTAATCCACACTTAATGCTATGAAAAAGGAGTATTTCGAATTACTTAAATGTTTAGGCATTGGCCAAACCGAAATAGATGCCAATCGGTACCAGCCCGACATCATGCGAGCCTTGATTTTTGATTATGCCGAAAGACATATGGAGCAGTTTGGGGCCAAGAAACAAGACGGGCAGATCATCCGGCCGGTTTTGTTCCTTAGTGGTGAAAGGCCCGGATTTTACCTGATTGAGAAAAACGAACCGATATTGTTGCAATTGGATTTTGGGAGCCGGATCAGCCGCGCCGCCGTTCGAAAATCCATTGATGCCTTAAAACCTGGAGAAACCCTCGCCTTCAAAGAAATGGATGCCGGCTTATTAAGCTTTGTCCGGACGTATTGCAGCAAATCGGGGGAATACTCGGTAAGAAAGAAAAAAGATGGTTTAACGGTGGAGTTTGCCGCGGCCAAGAATTCGATTCGAAGTATTATCGTCAATGGTTTAACTAATTACGCCGGCTTACTAATTGTCAGTGAAAGTAATAAAATAAATTACGTACGGTCTTTGGTATCATTAGTAAATGCGGCGCAAAACAGAAACTATTCGGTAAAGGCTAACGGCAAAGAGATTCTCATTGGTTTACGTTCCGACATCGAAAACTACGCGAAGTCAAGTGAATCTTCAATGCCTGCTCATTGGACGGCCGATGATTGGACGCGTGGGTTTATTGCTGCCATGCGCCGCAAGGGCTATGGCAGGCAAGAGATGCGGAAAAAATTAGATGAATATATTACTGCAGCCAACGAGTTGTTTTAAAAACCAAAAACGGGATCTAATTAGCCAAGCTTTATTTTACTTTTTAGTCTTATAATAATAAAGTGTTTACATAACATCCGCTCATCAAACTCAATTAAACGTTTCTGCTTGTTGCTTTAAAGCTTGAGGAGGAGTTCTACGGCTTTATTTTTCAACATTATTTCTAGCTTTAAACACTTATACAAATCATTTTCAGGAGTTTACCATTTGTCTTATAATTTATCTTATGTTAAATATGAGTTGTATTATCTTAAGTTTCTCATGATAATGAGCCTATTTCATATGTTAAGGGTTAATTCATTTTCAATGTCTTCAATCGCAGGAAGGCTCGATTTTAGATTATCAGGCAGAGCACGGGTGAGTTCAAATTCAGAAATACCTATTGGTTTTTGCACATCCCGAAGAGCATATTCGGCCATTACTTTGTCTTTAGTCTGACAGAGAATCAGACCAATGGTAGGTCCATCAGTTGTATATCTAAGCAAATCATCTACCGCTGAACAATAAAAATTCATTTTGCCAGCGTATTCTGGTTTAAATTCTCCCTTTTTTAACTCGATGACCACAAAACACCGCATTTGTAGATGGTAGAACAATAGGTCTAAGTAATAATCATGATTGCTCACGACCAAATGATATTGTCGGCCGACAAAGGCAAAACCTGTACCTAATTCTAACAAGAATTTTTCAATATGCCGGGTTAGCTCTACTTCCAGTTCTCTTTCTGTAAAAGGTTGGGTTAGGGTCAAGAAATCAAAAATATATGGGTCTTTTAGGCTTTGTCGGGCTAGGTCCGACTGTGGTTTGGGCAATTGTTCAGCAAAGTTATTAGTTGTATCACCTTGCCTTAAGTGCAGGTTGCTTTTAATCATCAGGCTTAATACATCCCGGCTCCAACCATTATGGATGGTTTGTTGCGCATACCATAATCGGGTGGATTTCTCTTTAACTTTTTCAATCAATAATAGGTTGTGCCCCCAAGGAATTTGGGCAACAATCCCCAATCCAATTCTATTAGCTTTTAAATTTGCCACAGGCTGTGGCAAATTTGTCAGAGTTAGGTTTTCAGGTGGATATTCCCGATAAAAGGCCAACATTCTTCCCAGGTTGCGTTCGGAAAACCCTTTGAGTTCCGGTAGTTCATTTTTTAAGTCTTTGCTCAATTTGGGAATCACCGCGGCCGACCAGCCTTGTTCCTGCTGACGCTGGAAAATTAGTTGGCCAATATCCCAATACAAAAAAATCATCTCGGCATTAGCAGCCAGGGTAGCTTTGGTTTGGGCTATCCGGATCCGGGATTTAACATCCTCTAATAAAGATGTATAAAAAGTAAAGTCCATCTTATTTAAATTCTATCAGACAATTTAATAGGTATTTTGAAGCCTGCAGCTTTCAATTCCCGAACTAATTTTGCTTTCCATTTGCCAGCCTTATCATACGATTGATATACCACTCCTACAAAATCACTAGGTTGCTCAATGGGCTCTTCAGAATGAAGTACAAAAACGTTGCGACGGCCTAGTCGGGCTAAGAAGTAGCCTAATTCAAGTACTACATTTTGTCTAACACGCAATTTCAAAAGAGTTTCCTTACGGCCTTTGGAACGAAGTCTACCTTCATCATCCGCTGAGAAAAGAACCACTGCATACTCACAACGTGCCGCTTCTTTTTCGAACTTCTCAATGATCGTTTGTCCGTTATCATCTTCCCGTTCCAGAACTACCGTAGGTAAGATCAATCCACGTAACGCGCTCTGTACAACCTCACGCATCTGTAAATCTCGGCTATGAACAATAAATATTGATTTATTATCCCGATCAATCAATCGTAGAAGGGCAAGTGTTCCGACACGTAACTCCTCCGCCTCTTTATCAGGAAACCAGGATCCAGGGTGAGTTGTACTAGTGAGCTTACCTTGCAATTCAGCTAACTTTTTCCCATAAGCAGCTCCATTAGTTAAGTTGGGGTGCTTAATTAACCAGCCAGATAGACCAGAAAGAATAGTGCTCAGTTGTTTGGCCATTGAAGGCGATGAGCTACTGTTGTAATTGTTAGGTGCTGATATACTTAATTGCTCTGTCTTTTCTAGTAATAGACGGAGCTTAGTTTTGTCTAAATGCATACTGTAGTAAAATACATAAAGGATTATTAGTCTTTTCTCTTTTAATAAATCCTTTCACATCTACGCCGGCAAATTCCAGAATTTTATAAAGAGTGGGCTGGCTTTTGATATGGAACATGCTGCGGATTTCCTCGGTGCTGCGATTGTTCTTCTCATATACTTCTTTCACTTCCGGTGCTATTCGTTTGTAGCGCTCGTTTAAACCGGAAGGCCTCCCTCCTGTTCTTCCCCTGGCTCGGGCCGAGTCTAAACCAGCTCGGGTTCTTTCCCGAATGATATTGCGTTCGTGTTCGGCCAGAATACACATAAATTGAAAGAACAGGTTGCCCGTGGCGCTGCTTGTGTCTATGGCCTCACTTAAAGATTTTAGATTTACTTCTCGTTTCTTGAGTTCTTCTACCAGCTGTATCAGCTGCACCGTACTTCGGCCTAAGCGGTCTAGCTTCCAAACCACAATCGTGTCTCCCGGTCGGGCATACTCCAGTAATTTTTCAAAGTCAGGTTTACTGGCCTTAACCCCGGAAATTTTATCGGTAAAAATCTGTCGGCAACCATCACTCTTTAAGGCGTCCAGTTGTAAGTCTAAGTTTTGTTCCAGGGTCGATACCCGGGCATAGCCAATCTTGGTCATTTATGTAAGAAACTTAACGTAAGGGAGTAAAATACATTTAGAAAAAATACACGACAAGATAAACAAAGTTTTGGAATACTTTTCAGCTACTTGGCGCTGTGTAGAAAAACCCTCGTTTTTTTACACAGGAAATTTGGCTACTCCCCAACCTAAATATTAAATCCTGTTGATGTTTCTATTATCTTTTGAACTGGACCTTATTTAAAGATCGTGGGTCTGGAAGAATTAATGGGCTAGAAGCAACAGTTGCTATTACAACACCAAATTCCGCATTGTATTAGAAACAATTCATATGAGGAGCGGTCAGGAGCGTACCCGTTGTATTTATTAGTGCCGGAAAGATGGCTGGAAGAGAAACCTTACTTCTTAATATTTCTGTTAAAGTACATCTATCTTTGGCTTTACCTATCTTTGTATATGCCGGCATTGGACAGATCAACTACAACGGAGTTAGAAAAACTTTCGGGTATTGTTAAACGTATCACCTTCCATAGTGTAGAAACCGGCTATACGGTGCTAAAGGTAAACAGCTTTCAAAGACCTAATGAGGAAATCACCGTACTGGTGCATCAATCCAAAGTATTCGCCGGAGCAACGATGGACTTCTATGGCGAGTGGATTAATCATCCTTCGTATGGTCTGCAATTTAAAGCCAGTAAGGTCATTGAAAGAAAGCCGGCTACAGCCAATGCTTTAGAGAAATACCTGGGTTCTGGTTTGATAAAAGGGGTAGGTCCGGTAACGGCTAAGAGAATTGTCAGGCACTTTGGGGATAAAACCCTGGAGGTATTTGAAAGCAGCATTGGAAAGCTCATCGAAGTAGAGGGCATTGCTCAGCTCAAGTTAGAGATGATCCGCCAAGCCTGGGTAGAACATCAGGAAATTAGGAATGTGATGCTGTTTTTACAATCCCATAATATCTCCACCTTGTTTGCCGTCAAAATCTACAAGACTTACGGTAACGAAGCGATTGAACTGGTCCAAACTAATCCCTACCGATTAGCCACCGACATCTATGGCATTGGCTTTTTCTCGGCAGATAAAGTTGCCTTAAGCCTGGGCTTAGCTCCTGATTCTCCGCAACGCATTCAAGCCGCTATCGCGCATGTGCTGCAAAATGCCAGGGAAGAAGGGCACTGTTATTTGACCCAAGAGCAAATTATTAAAGCTGTCCGGGAGCTGCTATCCTTATTAGACTCTACTGCCGTAAATACAATCCTCCGGCAAATGGAACTGCTGGAAGAACTTAAAATCAGGTTGATCCCCGATGAGCAAGGGATAAAACAGAAATGTTTCTACGCGCACTCCTTGTATTATGATGAACAATATATAGCCACCAAAGTCAAGCAGTTGGTCACTCAAAAGGTCAAGCTGAATCAGGATCATCTCCTGCAAGATCTGGACGTATTTTGCCAGGTGCATCATATTACCTTGAGTGAAGAACAAAGAGAAAGTGTGCTCCAAATAGCCTCTCATCAGCTTTCCATCCTCACCGGGGGACCTGGTTGTGGGAAAACCACCACTACCCGGGCCTTGGTAGGGGTCCTGCAGTTTATGAGCAAGAAAGTGCTGCTCGCAGCGCCCACCGGAAGAGCGGCGCAGCGCATGAGCGAAGTCATTGGTTTAGAAGCTAAAACCATTCACCGCTTACTGGAGTTTGACCCAGCCAAGGGCGGGTTTAAACGCAACGAAGTAGAACCCTTGCAAACGGATATTCTCCTGGTGGATGAATGCTCGATGCTGGATGTTCACCTGGCCGCTGCCTTACTCCGAGCCGTGCCGGCGAATTGTCAAGTGGTGCTGATCGGGGATGCCGACCAACTTCCTGCCGTAGGAGCCGGCAATGTGTTAAAGGATATGATTGCCTCCGGCGTAGTTCCTTGCCAGAGGCTAACGAAAGTTTTCCGGCAAGCGGCCGAGTCGCTCATTATCTCCTATGCCCACCAAATCAACCGGGGCGAGGTTCCCCAGATTGAATCGCCTTTTCATCAGCCGCAAGTCTGGCAGGAGAAAAAAGATTGTTTGTTCATTGATTCGCAAGAAGCTACGAGCGAACAAGTAAGGTTTATTACGAAGGTAAAGCGAGTGATGGGGAAGGCAATCCGGAATAATGGGCAGGAACCTACTCCATTAGAAGAGCCAATCACCGATCCATATCATCAGGACACTAACTTAGCTATCCCAGCTAAATTCAATCATGTGGATCTGGAAGTCTTGGTCCAAACCCGCAGCCAGAGTGAAGAGTTAAAGGCCGTTCTAAGGCGGGTGCATCCCTGGTCTTCCCTGCATTATGGCTTAGCCGCCGTAGGGATGATAGAAAAACTGTATGAGGCCATTATTCCCAAGTATTATGGCCAGGAAGTCGAGATCCAGATTCTTTCTCCCATGACCAAGGGTAGCTTAGGGACTGCTAACCTCAACAAAGTCATTCAGGCAAAGATTAATCCGGTAAGTGCGGGTAAAGCCCAACTAGTCGTAGGCGGCCGCATCTTCCGGGAAACAGACCGGGTTATTCAGAAGCGCAATAACTATGATTTGAATGTGTTCAATGGCGACATCGGAGTGATTACCCAAGTAGATAATGAGGAGATGGAACTTACCGTAAGTTTTAAGGCAGGTCAGGAGGTAAAAGAAGTGCGGTACCAAAAAGAGCACCTACTGGAACTGGATTTAGCTTATGCCATTACCATTCACAAATCTCAGGGGAGTGAATTTGAAATCATCATCATCCCGGTAGTCACCCAGCACTTTGGCATGTTGTTCCGCAATCTGATTTATACGGGTATTACCCGGGCTAAGAAGTTGGTGGTATTTGTGGGTACCAGAAAGGCTTTAGCCATGGCCATACACAAGCAGAATACCGCCATTCGGCAGACTGTTTTAGCCTATTTACTTCAGCAGCAAGGGGGCTAATTACTGTATTATCCTCTATAGGTTTAATTCTGTTTTACATATTGTTGGTTATAGGATTTTTGTTTAGAGTAAAGAATATTAGTATTCGACTCTAAGCAAAATATTTAAGCAAGCTTCCGAATCAGAGAGCTAAATGCTTGAGGAGCTTGCTTTTACTAAGGTTGTACCACATTGAGTCTGATCCTTCTTTGTCCTATATTGAATGCCTCTTCTTTATACTGGAATACTATATAATTCTAATATTTTTTTATAAACCATTTATAATAAAAAAAAGAAGGCATTTTGTAAAAACATTCAATTTAAATCGAAAATAAATCCTTGCTATTCTGTACATTTGTATTATTTTAATAAGAGCTATTTAGCAATTATTACATTATATATGGAAATAGTAATACGTTTTATAAATTTCAGCTCAGCTTACCAGCCGTTTGTCGCTCTTTCTTATAAACTCTACCTTGCCCTTTTATTAATTTTATGGACCATAGGAATACTTGCGGGTAGTAAGTCTTTAGCGGGAACAACTAGTCTTTCCCCAAATGCGGCCTTTGCAAATAGAAAGCCACCAGCTAATAACAACAAGCTTCAATCAAGTAAGCCCTATATAAATGTAGCAGCCTTATTTGATTATCGTAGCCAGCTCTTCACGGAAGCAAAACTTCAGAAGTATAGTGTTATTTGGGCCGTCGGAAATAACGACAACGATAATGTGCTGGATGGACCGGATAATGATGATGATAATGATGGCATTGCGGATATAGCGGAATCGGGTGGCGTGGACCCTACGATAGATGCCAATGGCAACGGAGTTATCGATTACCGGGAAGTAACGCCTGCCACTGACACGAATAATGATGGCATTAATGACCTTTATGATAAAGATAAGGATGGAATCATTAATGCTTTTGATTTAGATGCGGATAATGATGGTCTACCGGATGCTTATGAAGCTAATAAAGGATTTTTGCCGACCGGAATGGCAGCGGCCGGCCAGTATACGACAACCGTCGTTAATAGCAATGATAGTGATGGGGATGGCTTTCATAATAATGTGGATGCCAGCACCGGCGGAATCGCATTAGCGAACGAAGATAAAGACGGGGATGGATTACCTAATGCACTAGATTCAGATGCGGATAATGATGGTCTACCAGATGCTACTGAAAGTACTTTATCCGGAAGCAACTTAAGTAACAATGATTACGACGCAACCAATGCCGGCACCTTTCCGGTGGCCAATAAACTACCTAATTTTCTAGATTTAGATTCCGACGGCGACGGGATGGTGGATGCTATCGAAGCTAACGGTGGAAGATTACCCGCGAACATGAATACTAATGGGCAGTTTAGTATGGCTACCTTCCAAGATGCCGACCAGGACGGTTTGCACAGCGGCGTGGATCCAACTGAAGGAGGTACGGTGCTTATAAATTCGAACAGCGATTCGGATGCTTATAAAGATTTTCTAGATATTGATTCGGATAACGACGGTATCCTGGATAATCGAGAAGGGCAGGGCAACGGTGCCAGCTATATTGCGATGGTAACGGGCACTACCGCTCTAATCACGGATAGTGACAGTGATGGCTTAGTAGATATCTATGATCCGAATTGCGGTTGTGCCACGCCGGGGATAGCGTTAACTCCCCATAATTATGATGCAGATAGGGACGGCCTATGGGGATACCGAGATACGGATGCGGATGACGATGGGATTGGGGATTACATCGAGGGAAATGATGCCAATAAAAATGGTCGTCCTGATTACGGCGATGCGAACAATGATAATGTAATGGATCCTACTACTGCTGATACGGACGCCGATGGATTATTAGATATATTCGACAGCAGTTCCTCGCGTAATAATGGTATAAACCCAGCCTCTGCCTATGGTGTGCCGCAAGAATCGGATTTAGATGGTATCCCTGACTACCGGGATGCCGATGACGACGGCGACGGTTTACTGACCATTACCGAAAAAAGTGCTTCCCCCACTCTGCCTTACTTGATCTACACCCAAGGAGGATTTAACCGGCCAGATTACCTCTACGATCCGGTGTATATGTTTGAGATAAACAATGACGCGGTACAAACTTCCCCCAACTGTTTTATTTTGACTCCCGGCGTCGGTACAAAACGCGGAGAAGCCTGGCGCATCAATCCTATCTCATTAGATAAATCTTTTGAAATAAACTTTAGTGCTAATTTTGGTAATTTAGATGCGGGGGGAGCCGATGGGATTGCTTTTGGTTTTCAAAGAAAAGCAGTAGATCCGGTTCTAGCAGCCGGTAATACCGGTGAAGGCATTGGCTTTGGTCATGGTGCCGTACAAGGGGGCGTGCGAGCCGGTGGTATTTCTCCTTCTCTGGCCGTTGAGTTCGATACCCATTTTAATAATGTAACCGGTACCTTACCGAACGGCACCACTGGTGCCACCGATCTTACCGTGGATCACATTGCTATTTTTACCAATGGCGATGAACGCAACGTAGTAGCGGGTCCGGTACAAATGAGTACTACTAGCGGTAATACGGAAGATAATCTGAACCATACTATTAAAATTATCTGGAAAAAAAGCGTGAATACGCTCTTTGTATACTTCGATGGCAAATTCCGGCTGCAATACCAAAACGATATTGTCGCTACTATCTTTGGCGGCGATCCAACAAATATTTACTTTGGTTATACGGCTAGTACCGGGGCGAATCATAATACCCAGAGTGTCTGTGATATTCAATTTGATCCTTTAGATGCTGACCGGGATGGCATGGCGGATGGAGAGGATATTGACGATGATAACGATGGCATTCCGGATTTGATGGAGTTATACGGCGTAAATAGTGGTTTGGACCCATTAGCGGATGACAATCAAAACGGCCTCGTGGAATCCGAGGACAACGATGGTGTTCCCAGCTACCGCGATCCAAAGTTTACGGGTAAGACCTGGGTTGATGCTAACGCCGACGGAGTGAACGACAACTTCGATAAAGATCAGGACGGAATTATTAATTCCTTGGATTATGATGCGGACAACGATGGGATCACGGATGTAGTGGAAGCCAATAACGGGTTGGTGCCGGCCGCTGACTACGATGCCAATCGCGGTATTTTAACCAGTGCAGTCGGCACGAATGGGATGCCTAATACCGCAGAAACTAGCCCGGACAACGGCGTAATGAAATATACTCTGGCCGATTTTGATGGTGATGGCATCTTGGATTACTTGGATATAGATGCGGATAATGATGGCTTGTTAGATAACCGCGAAGCCCAAGGCAATATTATCATCGCGAAAAGTGGGTTGGATAGTGATAAAGACGGCTTGGACGATGCCTACGACAGAAATAACCGGTTCAGCAATACTTTGCTGGCTAGTGCTCAAGTCTTAACTCCGGTTAATTCCGATCGGAGTGGTTCTTACGACTACCGGGATGTGGATGCCGATGATGATGGGTTACTGGATAATCTGGAAGCGCAAGGGGTTACGGTTCGTTTAAAATCAGGTGCCGATGCAGACCAGGATGGCCTAGATAATACCTATGATCCTACCTGCGGTTGTCCAACAGCCGGAATTGCCCTTAATCCAGTAAATACCGATAAAGATGCCGCCCTGGATTACCTGGACCTGGATTCCGATAACGATGGTATCTTAGATATCGTGGAAACCCAATCTAATTATTTTGTTAAAAAAGCTAATCTGGATACGGATGGGGATGGACTGGACGATAGTTATGATCCCATTTGTGGCTGTAGCCGGAACGGAGTAGCGAGCACCCAAATCAACTCGGATGCCACGGCTCTTCCCGCTAACCAGGATGGATTACCAGATTACCTGGATCCGGACAGTGATGGAGACCTGCAACTAGATGTGGCGGAGGGCAATGACATCAATGATAATGGAATTTCTCTGGATGATTTCAAATTATTAGCCGCCACCTTTGGGGGTAATAACCTTTGGTATGCCGATACCGATGCGGATGGCAACAAAGTTCCGGACTGGTTGGATAACAGCAATAATGATTTGTTCTTGAATTTTCTGGATGTTACCAGTTCCTTTTACCAGGATACCGACCAGGATGGGTTAGTGGATATTTATGACCCGGATAATCTAGGAACGGTTCCGCATGCGAGCAATGATGCTAATAATTATACGTTTAATTACTCCTTCCGGAACCTGAATGAAATAACACCCTTGCCCGTGGAGATAATTAATTTTGCTGCTATTCCGGGAGCCAACTTTATTAAACTTAGCTGGCAAACGGCTAGTGAGCATAATAATGATTACTTTCAAGTAGAAAGAAGTAGTGAGGGAATTCATTTTACGGCCATTAGCAAGGTTAAGGGGGCGGGTACTACGGACCTACTGACTTCCTATCAATTTTTAGATAAAAGCCCATCGCTAGGCACGAATTATTATCGCTTAAAGCAAATGGATTTGGATCAAAGTTTTCGCTGGAGTGCCATTGTATCAGCCCGGATAAATCAAACTTTATCAGAGAGAGACAACCTGGTGATTAGCCCCAATCCTTTTGAAGACCTGTTGCAGATAATGGTCGAAGCTACTAGGGAGGACAAACTGCTGATAAAAATAAATAACCTTCTCGGAAAAACTTACTGGGTAAGTGAAATACCCGTCTTGCCTGGATTAAATAATATAATGCTGCCTTTAGGGAGTCTAAATAGCGGCTTATATTTAATAGAGTTAAAGCTCGGGGAGAAAAGTACCACTCAGCGAATTATAAAACGATAGCTGAATACTTATTCAGAACGGATAAGAATTAAAAACAGAATAGGCACGGATTACCTCGGGACTTTTCTGTTTTAGGGTCGTATATAAATCAATATGGTTATAAGTAGAGAAGAAAATGTAAAGCTGTTTTACATATTTGTACTTATTGGACTCTTAAGCGGTATGATTATTAATAACCAACATTCATATTAATCACAACCTGTTATTAGGAAATCTATTCTCATTAGATCCAATCAAGTAATCCCTACCCAAATTGTCTAGGCTATAAAAAATAGTAACTTATAAACTGTTTTGCATTAAAGGACTCATAAGAAAAATCAAGATTGTAAATAAACAAAAGGGAGAATAAATATTGCTCTCCCTTTTATTAGTAAGCTTTATTATAATTATTGCCAATACTTATGCCACATATGGTCGTCGGTGCCTTGTACAAAGCAATCGATGCGATTAGGTCCCCAAGATACGGCTCCTGGCCCACTTTTGAGTATACCTCCTAGATCTGCCCAATCTCCCCAGTTACTGCCATCCCAGTATTTATGCCACAAGTGGTCATCCATTCCTCTAGCAAAACAATCTAATCGATTTGGTTCCCAAGAAGTAACGGCAGTAGATGAAGAAATTTGACCTCCTAGATCTTCCCAATACCCCCAATTACTGCCATCCCACCAGGTATGCCACATATGATTATCAGCACCCCGAGCAAAGCAATCGATGCGATTAGGTCCCCAGGAGACAGCACTAGGTGCATTCTGGATGTCGCCACCTAAGTCTTCCCATTCACTCCATTTGGTTCCATCCCAAGCCATATGCCACATCCGGTTATCTAAACGTCGAGTGAAACAATCTAACCGGTTAACCCCCCAAGAAGCTACTGTTGGAGAGGTAGCCAATTGCCCCCCCAAATCTGCCCAATCTCCCCAGCTACTGCCATCCCAGTATTTATGCCACAAGTGGTCATCTATTCCTCTAGCAAAACAATCAATCCGATCGGGACCCCAGGAAATAGCAGCCGGCGCGTCTTTAATCTGTCCGCCCAAATTCTCCCAACTACTCCAAGTATTACCGTCCCAACACTTATGCCACACATGATTGTCAGTACCCCGAGCAAAACAATCAAGTCGATTAACATCCCAAGAAGCAACACTAATTGAGGAGGCTATGCCATTACCTAAATCTGCCCACTCACTCCAATGGGGACCAGCATCAGGACGTATGATTGACCAATAGATGCAATTCATATTAAATTGAACAACCGCCGGGAAATTAGCTCTTCCACCGTGTTCATTGATAGCATCAATAAACTTAGAAAGGCTATTAAGAATATTAGCAGCTACTTCTGCAATTGCAGCCGCAGCTGTACCTCCCGTTGGATCCCCTGCTGCTCCCCCAATTATTCCTGCTGCAGTTTTAATGACTCCCGTGTCGAATTGGTTACTCCCTTGAATTTTCATGATGACTCTTGTGCTGAGAATTACACCATTTGCATCAAATTCCATTTCAAGTTGGGCATGATCATCTTTTGCTCCACCTCGAATGTGGTCAAGCTTAGTTGATAGGAAGATGCCTGACTGAGGAGTAAAAGAAACAGTGGGTTTATAAGTACGGTAGTTACTCCCCGCACTTTTGTATTCAGCAGCATTACCTTCTTTTTTATTCCAGCCAATGCCATTGAGTTGTTGGCCTAGTTTGGCCATGTCGAATTGTATACTCATTTGATTAAAATTGTTGATTAGTGAATATTAGTTTTGATAGGTCCTCTTTGGTCCAAGACCATTTGTTAAGAATTGATTTTTTGACTGTTGTTTTCATTTGTTTATTTTGGTTGTTTGAGCCTACTCTAATATCGCTTTTCGGCTTGGGCGAAAAATCTGTAATAAGCTTAGGTAAGGATGGATCCTAAATGGCCTGTTATCAGAAAATTAGAAACTATTTACTGCTCATTATCAAGATGTTAATGTAAGTATACTGGGCAGATTTCTGTTTTATTGCAGACAATGCGCATGTGGTATCCAGCAGATGTAGCTGGTTAATTCGGGTGAGCAGTTTACAGTAGAGTAGTAAGAAAATAAAACAGGGAATTATTAAAGCTAACGGTAAAAAGGAGGATAACTATTGAGTTTACCTTAGTGTCTAATCTTTAGAATAGATTTAATAGATAAAATATAAGAGGATAGAGTAGACCCTTAGAAAAAAGGTTTACGCTTCATTACTGTGTTGTTGAAGTAATAAAGCATAAGCAGTTGAACCGGCGAGGTTCAGCGTGTAAAAATTCCAGCTACTTTTGTAACTGAGATCTAATGAATAGTTGTTGACTTACTTTAGAATAGAGTAATGTAGGATACCCCTGTAAAGCATGATTTGTTACTCTTGAGGACTTGGTTATCGTTTAGAACATCCGTAATAAGGCGTCTTTCCTACTGCGAGCTACACTTACAGCTGAGTTATCGCTCATTAGTAGATAGCCACCATCGCCTTTGACGTATTTTATGACTTCATTTAAATTAACCATGTGAGAATGGTGAACTCTAAAAAAGTGGTGATTCTCCAGCATTTCTTCGACTTCTTTTAAGGTTTTAGATACGATTATTTTACTGCCGTTTTTAAGGAAAATGCTGGTATAGTTGCTGTCTGACTCACAGCGCACAATCTGATCGGCATACACCATTTCGTAGCCTTGTAGAGTAGGTAAAGCTATTTTCTGTAAACCATTGCGTACTTGCTGCATGTTACTAAGCAGTAAATCTAGCTGCTGGGTAGAAATAAACCGGGCAGGATGAGTATTTATTTTAATCAAAGCAGCTTGCAATTCATCTTTATCAATGGGTTTAAGCAGATAGTCTAAGGCACTGAACTTAATGGCCCGAATAGCAAACTGATCGTAAGCTGTAGTAAACACAATGTCAAAATCAATTCTGGGCAAGGATTGTAACATTTCAAACCCATTCATCTGAGGCATCTCAATATCTAAAAAGACTAGATCCGGCCTTCGCTCATTGATGAGGGGTATAGCTTCTTTGCCGGAGTTACAACTAGCCAATACCTGCACCTGTGGGAAGTACTTATTCAACTGCCACTGGAGCAACTCTACGCAGTGTAGCTCGTCATCGACAATAATGGCTCGGATCATAGTTTTGTATGTTTGTATATTAGATTAATTAGAGGGGTATTTTAAGAATCACCTTTGTTCCTAATGGATTGCCATTTGAATCTTCTTGATCAATAATCTCGACAGTAGCTTGTTGCTGTTTTAGCTTGTTGAGCATTTCTACCCTTTCAGAGGTAATTTGCATACCCATTGATTTGTCCTTGGTTGCTGATTTACTTTTTAACTCTACGGCTAACTTGCGGCCAACCCCGTTATCTTCTACTTCAACATAGAGGTAGGCGTTTTGCACGTACACCTTTATCTTTAGATGTCCTTTACCTTCTTTATGCAACAAGCCATGCCAAATTGCATTTTCTACGTAGGGCTGAATTAGTAAGGGCGGTATTTCAAAGTACTCGATATCTACTCCTTCTTGTATCTCCAAGCTGTAGCTAAAACGGCCATTAAACCTGATATTCTCTAGCTGAATGTAAAGCCGAATTGCTTCCAGTTCGTTCGCTAGCGAAACTAACGCTAACTTGGAATTAGTGAGGATCAACCTAATTAAACGCGAGAATTTGGTAAGATAATTAGCGGCGTCTTCTGCTTTATTCTTGACGATAAAATTATTAATGGAGTTTAAGGAGTTAAATAAGAAGTGTGGATTCATTTGGGCCCGCAAAGCTGTGATAGATACTTCGGCCAGTTGCTTTTCAAAAGAAGTTTTCAGTTGCTCTTGTCGGCGGACTTGTCGAATGCGATAGCGGTAAAAGGCAAAACTTAATACGATAATAATCAGGGAAGGAAAGGATAGCCAGGTAAGAATTTGTTTTTGGATAAAATCACGGGAAGGCTTTACTATATCATTAACTAGGAAGCTTACTCCAAAACGAGGTGCCATGGGGATGGCACCTGGGTAATTGTGGTACAATTCCTTTTTATACAAAAGTAGAATAGCTTTATCTGTCACATGATTCCAGCCCACTATATCCTGCAAACGTCCGTTTAGGGAAAGTCGTTTAAAATTGTTCTTAGCTGGAATAAATTTATTTAAACCATTTTCTGTCAATACCCACAATGTTCCCGCACTATCCTTGTGCAAGCCAGTGATAAAATCATGATCTAAACTATTGGGATCAGTAGGATTGTGCTGGTAGTGAGTAAATCTATGTGCATGATAATGGTAGAGACCTTTACTGGTACCAAGCCACATATCATTGCTATTACCTTTCTCGAAAAAATGAATAAGCAGAGGGTTTTGATTGTTTGTAGTAGGAGGTAGGCTTAAATAGGTAAACTCTTGGGTTTTTAGGTTAAATAAATAGATTCCTATGTTCATCACGATCAGAATATTTCCTGATCGGTCCTCCATAATAGCTTTCATCTGTACAAAGCCGAAAGGATAGCGGTCACTTTTAGTATCCGTAAAATTTTTATTTGCCTTTTCTAGCGGAATAAAATAAGGTCTAAACTTTTCGGTTATTTTGTCAAATTGATTAATACAAGCGCCCCAAGTAGTTAGATCTACTCTATTCGAAATGGTAGAAGTATAAGTTTGCCCAACCCAAACTGTATTATTACGACTAATAAAAGCAACTTCTGTATAGTTCTCCCTACCACTACCCATGTCGAATTCTTTTAAAAACAGTCCATCATAGCGATAAAGGCGATTATTAGATATTATCCAAATGAATCCTTGTTTCTCTTGGATTATTTGGAGATTGTGATTATACAGGTGGTTATTTGGATTATATAAGTGTTTTGCTTTCGGTTCATTTAAATCAGGAATAAATATTTTAGGAAGTACTTCATTAATTAAAGCTCTACTTGATGAATCTTCTCCTTTTCGCTTAACTGTATCCTTTGTGATGGATGAACGAGCAAAGCTATTAAAATGCAGTAAAATCAATAGAAAACAAAAAGCTATTGAAGTATTTGATTTTTCCATAAAAAAATAGGAACAATGTATTTTTCAATTATTAAAGAAATATACCTGAAAAAGCTTGAGTTATCTAAGTAAAATGAGCTACTCGTATTCTGTTTGGCCATTTGGGGTATCTGGGTGAGCAGTTTACAGAGAAGAAATTTTTCTTATAATAATTAGTGTAAGCTTCCCCCAAAATAGAACTGTTTAGGAAGAGAAAAAATCTTAACTTAGAACAGTGCTTATGAAAAGAAAAACCTTCCCTTCGCAACAGATTGCCAAAATCCTCAAAGAGTTTGAGGAAGGCAAAAGCGCCGCCGAGATAAGCCGGGAACATGGTGTGAGCCAGGCGGCATTTTACAAATGGCGGCAACGTTACAATGGCATGGATGCCACCGAACTCAAACGACTTAAGGACTTAGAAGAAGAGAACCGGCGGCTGAAAGCCATGTATGCCGAACTCGCCTTAGACTTAAAGTTAGCGAAGGAGATGGACCCGATGCTGAGGCACGTCTGCGGGTCTGAAAAAAAGCTTTGAAGCCCTGTCAAAAAAGGCAGATGGTGCAAGAAGTGCATCAGCAGCCTCAAGCTGGCATTACAAGGGCGTGCCGGGTATTAAACTTGAGTAAGTCGGTCTACTACTATCAGTCGCAAAAGGAGGATAAGGTAGTGGAAGCAGCATTACGTGAGAAAGCCGAGCAACATCCCCGAGAAGGCTTCTGGAAAGCTTATGGCCGATTATGCCAAGAAGGGCAGGTGTGGAATCATAAACGGGTATATCGCATCTACAAAGCCTTAGGTTTAAACCTGCGGCGTAAAGCGAAAAAGCGATTGCCGGCCCGTATTCAACAGCCTTTACAGGTGCCGAAAGAGTTAAACCATACCTGGTCGATTGACTTTATGAGTGATGCTTTGGGGAACGGGCGAAAGTTCCGCTCTTTCCATGTGTTGGATGATTTTAACCGGGAAGCACTGCACATTGAGGTAGACTATTCCTTGACAAGCAACCGGGTAGTCTGGGTGCTCAATCATTTAATCAAACGAAGGCAGAAGCCCAAGCGCATCCGAATGGATAACGGACCCGAGTTTATCGCCTCGCTCATGGCCGAATGGAGTCAGATGCAGGGAATAGAATTTCTCTTTATTCAACCTGGCAAGCCCACCCAGAATGCTTTTATCGAACGGTTTAATGGTACCTTCCGCCGGCATGTTCTGAATGCTTACTTGTTTGAGAACCTCGAGGAGGTAAGAGAAATTACAACAGGGTGGTTACAGGATTACAATTATAAACGACCACACGATGCTTTAGCCGGAATGACTCCGGTAGAGTTTGCCCAGAAAAAACATTGTGAACAATTAGTATCTGCTTAACCAAAATTTATACTTTTAACCAGTTCTAAATACGGGAAGCTAACAGCTAGATGAGCGATTGGATCCATTTTTATCGAGCACTTTAATGCCGGCTTCCGTAACCCAGTCCTAGTCATCATTCTGGGTTAAATGCCAGGCTGCCGCAACATCATCAGAGTTAATCTTCGCCACTTTCTCATAGTCGACTATATTACCTTCAAACTCATTATCAAAAATTATATTCGGATTATAGTCTCTGCGTTGGTATACCTCTACCATTTTTAGTTGGCTTTGTAACTGAGATCATCACTTTTATCCTTTGTTACTTCAGTATAAGAGAAAGTTTTTTCTTCTAATAAAGTACCATTTCTGTAAACGGAAAATTTCAAAGTCATAGCAGCTGGTCCGGTTTCCACGGGAGAAAAGCCGGTCATAGTGGAAATGCTTAATTCTTCTACATTGAGAGCTTCTACCGAAAAGGAAGCTGTATTTAAATTATCTCCCAGCAACACGGCCGGCACCGGATCTGTTGTCCCCCGGTACTTAAAATCTCCACCGGCGATAGTAATAATCCTGGTAAATTTCTGATAATCTCCGGTTTGACTTACATCTACCCGAAACGTCGCCGTGCTGGTGGTTGGGTTTGGATCGTCGTTATCTTTGCCGCAGCCAACAAGCAGGAGAAATAATATCAAGAAACTGCAAAAGTATTTAAGAGTTCTCATATAAGTATACTATAAGTGAATAAAATGGCTCTTTTTATAAACTAAATATATCTTATTAATATTGCCAAGACACCTAAATAAAATTACATATACAATAAAGATAAAGTACTATGGCTGACTATTGCCATTATATTTTTTAATTTCTTGCAATATATAACTCATACCTTGAGGCTATCATATCTAAACCCGGATCATGACCACCTTTTCCAATCTTGAAATATTTGCCTGGTTCGGTTCAAACCAGCTCTTTTAAATATATCATCAATATTTAATAGTAGATATTTTGCTTACTTGAGTTGCATTCTTTGGATGGATGATATCATTAAAGTCTTTAAAGGCTATACCGTTATTTTCACTGGCAGCTTTGTGAACAGTTACTCCAGACCTAATACCAGATGCCCTTTCAAAAGCAGCTAAGCTTATCTTTGCTACCTGAATTTCAAAGCTTTTACCATTTACCAGAAATAAAAGGCTATCCTCCTTCTTTTGAGGCAAGGGAACATCTTTACCACTTACTTGCATGGCTACAGCAATGTCATACATTTTGCCTTGGTAATCATTATCAAAGGCAGTATGTATTTTAACACCCGCCCAGTGCTGGAGTGCTCCCTGCAGCTGACTTTTGGCAATACCTCCACCGAAGGAAACAAAAGCCGCATTATCAACATCGAGCCGGTGTTTGTTTAATTGGTAGAAACTCATGAGGTCAATCGGATTCTCCCCTAAAAACACATTCCGAGTACGCTGGGGAGCCCCCACAAAGTCAGCAATCCACATACCGCTTTTCCGGTCGCTACCTGGTGCTACGCCTTTAAATCCATAGTTCCGTAAATCGTAGCCAACTACTTCATTACTAACGGGCTTGGTTAAGGGAAAGCCAATGTTTTCATAAGGCCTGCCTTTAGTTTTCTCAGTGTCCTTAACCAGGTGAATAAAAGGTGAGAAGCGTTTAATAGTTTCCGGATCTAAGCCCCGTTCCTGAATCAGATAATGTAATTTAAAGACAGAAGGATTAGCTATCTGGTACCGACTGGAATCAAATTTCTTCGGCTCCGGAATGCTGTACTCTACTTTTAAAAGATGGGGTTCGTTAACATAACTCTGAAGTACTTTGTTGATACCAGAAAAAACATTTTGATATGAGACGTTAAATCTGCTTAACCGATTTTTTACAAACTCAATTAAATCTCCCCGGTCGTTGGTACAATCCCGATTAAAGTAAAGTTTTTTCACCGGATCGATCAGCACAGTATCTCCATCCGAGTGTTTAAACTCCAGCACGGCTTTTCCCTTTTGTAAATTAACTTTGTAACCTAAAGACTCAGCTACTGCGGTGATGGCAATTCGCTCTCTGTAGTCCTGAAATGTCATGACCGTAAGAATTACCTTCTAACACCTTTAATTTTCTCTGAACTAACAGCTAGTGTTGGTTCTTCCAATTTAACCATTGTTACTTCTGGATTTTGCCGGAACTGGTTGGCATCAGTTATTTTGTAACCTCTGGGTTCATTTAAATCTATTTGAACTATGTTTACTTCTTTGGTGGACTTATTTACAATCTCAACCGGCAATCCTTTTTTAAGCTGCTCTTTTTGATCTACGCTTAACACAGTATCTTTTATAGCATTAGGGATTTGGATGGCGCTTAACCTGGCGCTTAGTAGTTCATTAGTTTCTTTGTCCAGCTGGTGGATGTGCGGCTCTATGGAGCCATTCAAAGCTTTGGAGTTTTTTACAATTGCCTCTCCTTTTAATAATTTATTCCACTGCTCTTCATTGGCTTCAATGTTGTTTACTGGCCGTGCTAAAATCGGATGTACTCCGAGGGAGAGTGTATTATCAGGATTTCTGGTTAAACTTAATTTAGCCTGAGCTTCAATTGGCTTCATTCCTTCTTTTAAATGAATCCTTAAAGAAATTAAACCTGTGCGGCGACCTTCAAGCAAACTTGCCAGTTCATGAGCTGGCATCGTGATTACATCTTTTCTGCTCATTCCCAGTTGTTCAAACTGAGAATAGGGCAAGTCTTTAATTTGGAAACTCATGACATTTAGTTTATAAATGTATTTTCATAGATTATCTTTGAGTAAATATACATAATTGACATGTAAAAGCGGTACACTTTAGAATTAGTTGTTTTATAATATACATATTTTGTATACTTATTATACAAAATATACATGAAAACACTTAAACAGTTATCACCAATCTTATTACTAGTTATTCATTATACTGCAAAAGCTCAGTTTAATACCATTAAAAGGGTTAAAATTCTACCTCATATCCAGATTGATTCTAATACCAGCTTGCCAAACAACCCCTCGCATAATAGTATTTGGGAGACTGTAAATGTAAATAGTCTTCGTCAAAAAACTAATGTATCCGTATCTATGCCCTTGCAGGCGCCAATTATTAGCAGCGGGTTTGGTAATAGAATATATCCACTGACTGGGAAAATAAAATTTCATTATGGCCTTGATTTCAGAGGATCTTCAGATTCAATTATGGCCATTCTACTGGGCACAATAAAGAAAGTAGCTTATTCTCGAAGTTTAGGCAATTATGTTGAAGTAGAACACGGTGAGTTTAAAATCATTTATGGTCATTTATCCCAAATAATGGTTAGAGAAAAGATGGAAATAACCGCTGGTACCGTCTTGGGTATAACTGGCAGTACGGGAAGAAGTACTGGAGAACATTTACATTTTGCTATCAAGCACCGAGGCAAGGCCATTAATCCAGTTCCATTTCTGAATTTAATTTATCGCCAGGTAGAAATGGAAGCCCGAAAAAAGCAATAGAATAGAATCGAAATTAACTTTCAAATAAGATAAAACTACTAAGCCTGAAGACAATGCCTCAGGCTCAGTAGTTACAAAACCAACCTTAAAGTATATAGAGAGCCTTGGCCCGGTACTGTATAAAGCACGAAAAAAGATTAGAAACTACCCTCTTTTTCCATAATACCTATGATATCAGTTATTTGGCCGTTGACATCTGTTTGCAGGATTTTGAGCCGTTCTATAGCAATGCTATTAAAAGTGCTCATGTGAGATAATGGTTCAGACCTTTTTATAACTTCGAATTCATCCGAAAAAATAAAGCTTATATGAAAATGGTCTGAGTAGAAATTCAGCAGTTGAACCAAGAGCTCCAGCGTACCTCCAATCCCATTCTCTAGACGAGATATTTGATTCTGATGTGTCTCCAGGGTTGCTGCTAAATCTTTTTGAGAAAGGTCCAGCCCCTTTCGAAGAAGTTGCAGGCGTTCCCCCAAATCGTGTAGATTTAATTTCATGTGTAGAAGTGGTCTTTTAGTGTTTCTATTTCTCGATTGATTTTGGTAAAGTTTTTATCTAAGACAGTGTTCCTGTCAGAAGCATTACCAAAATTATAAAATATTGGCATAGAAACATATGACTCTTCTTCTTTTGCTATTGCTGCAGTATCCAGATTAATTTTGCAATTATAGGTACTATTTACATGTTGGCCATTATATTCATTATTATCAAATGCTACCTGGGCCACCACTTCACCGGCCGCTAAGGTAGCAATTTTTGAAGCAGGTATTAAAGCTCCCATCTCTTCATTCATAGAAATAGAAGTCCGGCTACGGTCAATACTTACTCCTTCCTTTTGCTGCCGGACTTTACCAAAAAGTTTTTCTAACCAATCTAGGGTATCTTTGTTGCGAACGGACCCGGAGATTACGTTAGCGGCTACGGAGCAAATAGTATCTGCGGTTTCCCGACCGTATTGTTGTTTGAGTTGGGGCAATTCCTGTAAACCTAAAAGAACGGCTATTTTATTGCTTCTAGCGGTTGCAATTAAGTTTTCTACCTTATGTACGTATAAGGTTGGGGATTCATCAATGATAAGCCCGCAGGGCAGGTTTCTTTTTGAATTTATAAGCTTGGTCATCCGATTTAGAATTAGAGCGTTGCAGGCACTGTTAATACTCTGCGTGGCCGGATCATTGGCAATAACTAAGATGGCCGGATTATTAGGATCAGAAATTTTTAATTCAAAATCATCACCTGATAATACCCAGAATGTTTCCCGCGTAGCTAAGCGGCCTACGTTGATTTTAAGTGTCCCAATCTGGCCTTCCAATTGATCAAAAGCCTTGTTTTTGTAAGCGGTCCGAAACGGCGAAAGCAAGCTGACCAGTTGAGGTTCAGAGAAAAGCATGTTAAATATTTCATCATAACCCAGATTGATAAAGGCCAATACGTGCGGAAACGTGGAATATTTGCCACCCTCATGCCTACTGAGAAAAAAGATACAGCTGGCCAGAAAGTTTACTGCGCTTTGAGTAAAGAACTGAGCAGCCCCGGATTCTTTGTCACTCTTGGTAAGGCTTTGCAGCAAGGCTTCTGCAGTTTCAGTGGCATCAGCCAAGGTTGGTAAATATTCTGGTTTTAAGGGATTGAACCTTCGACTGTGTTCTATACTATTGAAATTAATAACGTGAAATTTAAAATCTTTTAAGGTGCCTTTTTTCTTATTTAGCAGATAATGATAATAGGCTATTTTTCCCAGGTCTGGAAACTTAAAATCATAGAGAGCCATAGTAAAACCCTTGGCTAACATTTGTTTAATAAATGGATTTACTACCGAATAGGACTTACCGGATCCGGGTGTTCCGATTAGCAAGGTGGCACGAAAAGGATTGGCAATATTCAGGTAACCGTGATTTACCTTTCTTTTGTAGTAAAAAAGCATAGGCAGGTTGACACTGTATGGCGTATTCATTAGCCCCCGGCTCTGCTCAAAACTTTCATTCTCGACATTAAACTTATCTTTCATTAGCCCGGTCTGAATGTGCTTGGAAATATTATCCAGAGCAATATTTATCATTACCGCTCCAACCAAGGAGAAAAGCATATAAGCTGCATCCGACCAGGTTACACCAAAAGCCAACAGCCGATTAGTCGGATGCTGGTAAAAGTACCCGGCACCGAAGAAAAACAAGAAGCCGAAAAATAACGGTAAGTAGATGTGCTTTACTGGATCGTGGTGTAAGTTTTTCCGGGCCTTGGTTCCAATGGCTACTATTATGATCAGAAGAAAAGTAAAAGCCTTAGAATAGTAAATGTTCTGGTAAATCGCAATTCGCTGTAATTTAAGGATTACCGGCCGCAGCTGTTCCATAAATCCAGCACCCGCAAAAAGGAATACTAAAAACTCCGTGAACAAGGTGAAATAGATAAAACTCTGTAAAAAGGAATAAAGCTTCTTTAATTCGCTTGATTCTTCCATAACTTATTTTGTTTTAAAGTGTATCAGCCTTTAATACATCCTTATAATCTACCTTCACAGAAATAGTACGGCCGCTCACCTGCTTCTCGGCTACTTCTATATTAAATACCTTTTCATCAGGGAAGGTGAATTTCTTAAATACAAACACGTTTCGATACCGGCGCTTAAAGCTATCATTGTTAAAAAGCTGATGTACGGGCTGTATTTCTAATTGCTGGAAGTTGGTTGACTTAACTACCTTTTTATCTTCTATTTTAAACCGGATCTGATCAATGTCATAAGCAATGTTGGTTTTATTGGTTATGGAGAAATCAATAAAGAAATAATCTCCGATGGTGTAGATGTTATTTACCACCGCTTGCATCTTGTCTTTTTTAGTGCTGACAGATCGACCTACAGGCTTTTGCTGCAAGGCTAGCAGAGAAAATCTTTTCATTTCCTGCTCGCTCATGGCCACATCCGGATTCAGGTATTCATCAACCTGAGTAGGATCAATTCTTACCTCGGAGCTAGCTGATGCAGGAGTAGAATAAGCGAGTTTATACTGAACCATGAAACGCTCTCCAACAATCGTTACTATGCCGAGTTTGGGGTTTGCTTGCTTTGGTTTAATGCGGAATATATTATCCACCGGAATATCACCGGCCACATCATTAGTGGAAATATCGACGTATTTGATCGGTTCTGGACTCACAAAATGAGTGGAGATAGTTTCATTTACATAGATTACCTGAGGAGCTGTTTTTTGGCATAAAGCCGGTAAGGTTATAGCCATCAATATGAACAGCATTAGTGTATTTTTCATGTTATTGTTTCTTGGCTTTGTTATCGATTAAGTAAACTATGGTATTATATTTCAGCTTAGCCTTGTTTTGCTTGACCGCCTTGCCCACGGCCCGGGAAGTAGTTTGGGCCATTTTATCCATTACCGAGAAGAGCATCTGGTTAGTATTTTCCGGACTATCATCGAAATTTATACTCTGACCATTGGTGCTGTTTGCTGCTAGCTGTTTGGTAAAATCTCGAAACTGAGAGCCCGGCACGTATAAACCCACCAACCCGTCGTTATCATAAATACTTAAATCCACGGGTATAATCTGCTTGCCATAAAGCAGGGAGCTTATGGCTATTTCTACCCGCTGAGCCGAGAAACCCGATACCACCCCGTACAAGTAACTACCTTTTTGTATTTCGTAATTACTCACGTAGATATCATCCAGCAACCTGATTCTAATCCGGCCTCCCTCCCGGATTTTCAAACCTTCATCTAGCATCGCTTTAATAAATTGCTCGTCTCCGTCATTTTTAACCGTGTTGAAATAAGCAGCATTGGGGTTCGCGGATTTGCGAACTTCTAAAGCTTCCGGTGCCTGTACTGTTTTTTCTGCTATAGTTGGCGTTCCTTTCCGGGCTGGCTTTTTCGGCTCTTGACCGGCTTTTTCCAGGCTATCGACAAAGCGCATTTGTTCTTTAAACAACCGCATCTCCTTTTCATAAGCGCTTCCTGGCTTTTGCCGCTGTGGCCGGGAACTAGAAACTGTTGTAGCCGCATAGCGCTGGCGGTCAGTGTTCTGTTGTTCCTGAACCCGATCCATAAAAGCAGGGGTGTTCTTTTGAGCAAGAATAGCATTATTAATACTGTCGAGCATTCTTTTTTCTTTGTCAGTATAGACGCTGCCGTATTGCTTTTCTTCTTCGTCTTGCTCTAATTCCTGAACAGCGGAATAATCCCTGTGGTGTTTATGCTCCTCCAGTCCGGCCCCGAACTTACTATTGATATCCTTTTTCTCCAGATTAGCGGCGGGCAAATCTGTTATGATCTCATCGGTTTCTTTTAAAGCTGTCTGCTGCTTACCTTTTGCTTCTGTGGAGGGGAACATGTCCAAGTAGAGATAATTAAAAAGAAAAAGAAAAGGCAGTACGATTAAAGGCAGCGCGTACTTAGGTTTTCTAAAATCAATCTTTCTCATTTTAAAATTTTCTTTAAATCGTTATTGATTTCTTTTAATACCAGGCTGTCATTTAAGGTGAGACTGTCTGGATTAATGGATTTGGCTTTGCTGTACAAGCCAACCAGATTCATTAAATCAGTAGTTACCGGCTTGGTAGCAGTAGAAGCATCTGCTGCGCTTATTCGATTAATGAGCGTAGTAGCTGTTGCCTTGTGGCTTTGCTTATGGCTGACCTTTCTGATTAGAAAGATGGTTATTGCCACGAGCAGAATTAAGAACATACCGGCAATTATTCTTTCCGGATACTTTGACCGGTAAATAATTATTCGTTGCCTGGTGCTGAGCAAGAATTCTACTGCTTGCCTAAAAAGATTTCTTCTGTTCATGCTCCAAGTCTTTATTCACAACCGTTTTCCAGTTTTTAATTATTAATCCGTGCGGATTATTCACCGTGCGTGGCACGTCCTGAATATCCCCTTCGGTTACCAAAAGCCTTTTAAGAATGGAAGTTTCCCGCTCTACCCGCTGTTTGGCATAGTACCGGAAATGCCGGTTCTGATCCAATACAATGCTGTCAGTTTGGATGGTTAGCAGAGCTGAGCTGGCCAGGATGGAATTATAATACCCTTTTTCTTTAAGGTTATTGTATTGAGCCAATCCGGTTTCATCCACTAGGTACATTGCCTTAGTCAGGTTATTTTTGATGTAGGCGTCATCTGGCGGCAAAGTGAAGAAGAGTAGGTGAAACATATTAATGTGACTTTCCATTTCCACTTTCCGGTTAGCTCCTAATTCGGTTTGCTGCACCAACAAGGGAACATTATGGTCGATCACGTACAACTTTTTGCGCTGTTCGTTGATGAGCGAATAGGCGAAAAAACAAACAATGCCTACCATCACCAGGGCCGTTATGAAACTTCCAATGCTAATGGCAAAAGCCAGTCTTATCTTACTTTCAATTCTGTTGATCATGTTTGTACTTTTTATAAAATGAATTATTTGATCAGTCCCGTACCCGTTCTTGCCACCGAGCTAAAGGCTTGACTAACGCCGGTGGTATTAATAATCCAGGTAGATATTACCGGTATGCAGAGCATAGCTAGCGCCGCCATTAACAGCGAAACTAGGTAAAAGCTAATGTGCCCACTGGAGGAGCCGACGTAAGCAATAAAGAGTTCTTCATTTTCCAACACTGCCTTTAACACTTCAATTTCCCGCTCTTGCCCGTAGCGGACCAGCACAAATGAAATGGTCATGATGATGTAGGCAATGGTCGAATAAAGACCAACAGAGATGTACCTACCGATCCAGGTAAGGTAAGAGTCGCGGAAGCCAGGAAAGATACTCAGGGCAAAGGAAAACGGACCGAGAATAACCAGAATAGCAGCGAATATAATCTGAAAAAGAAAGATTATGTAAATGCAAAACTGGAAGATAATAATCACGATGTACTCAAACAGGCGCATAAAAGCGAAATTGATTTGAGCGGTCAACATCAGGTAATAACCTTTCATCTTATCGAGTAAAGGAGACAAATCTATTCCTAGCTTTTCCATCCAATCTTTATCCTGCGTTTCATCCTTAACCTGCTCGAGATCGCCGGTATCTTCGCTCATTTTCTTGGCTACCTGCTCTATCAATCCTAACCTTTCAACGTGACCGTGTTCTACCATATCTATTTGTGCCGAATACATGGTTTTGGCGGTGTCGTTTACTAATTTGATAGGAAAGTTCATGACTTCAATGAAAGGCTCCCAAAGCAGGATTACTAGTGCCAGTGCAAATGGCCGCATTAGAGGCATTATCTCAATGGTCTTGTCACCGGCTATCATTTTGTAAGCCTCCAACGCGAAATAAAGCAGCATTGCAATAGCAGCAATTGCCTGGGCATCAGAGTAAAAATTAAAAGTCAATTCCGCTATGTCCAGATACAAGGTTTCCATTAAATCGAAAATAGTCTGGTCTATAAGCTCTCTCATTATTTCTTATTTTTTAGGGAAGTTTTTACTGGTTTGAAAAAGGCTTATTATTCTCAGGTAATAACCGCGCAGCGTAGAGAGATCCTCCAGAGCTACCCGAAATCGTTCCGCTTTTTTCGCATCGTCTTGGTAGGCTTCTTTGGTTAATTGGATATCTGCGTTAATGCGCTCCTGTTCCCCTTTTAAAGCAAGCAGTACATCTAAGCCCACTCCGGCGGTAATGGCTTCGGCATTTAGCCTGGCAATGCGATTGTTGAGGCCGTTTATTTTATTCTCGTACAGCAGGAACCAACTTTTATTCAGGCTGCGATCCGCCATTTTAAAAAGCTCTTGATCTCGGATTTCCGTTACGTTTTCATCCTCTTGCTCAGTATCAGCGGTATTTAAGCGCAAAGCCGCCATAATGGGCAACAGTTGCTTCATATTGCGCCGGTCCGGGCCTTTGCGGTATTTGTTGTGAAAGAGAATGAAATACCATTTAGGGTTGAACTTGTTCCAACGGGTAATAACTTCTCTTTCTAGTTGGTAACGAGTGTTAGGGCTTTTAACCGGAACAGGTGGCGTTTGCCCCAAGGCTTCTACCAGAGATAGTAGCAATACCGGTGCTAGTAGTAAAGGCTTTTTCATGGCTACTTTCTCCGGCTTTTGTATTCATCTACTAAAGACCTGGCAATAGCAGCACTATTGTTCGGATACCGCAATCCCATTGGATTCATAGCCTTCCATAACCCCGCGTACTTGGCCAACCTCATTTTGCGATTGATACCAAAGGCTAAGCCGCGCATAATCCTCAGTTCATCTATCACATGGCGAATTAGGGCCAATCGATCCGCATTACTCATCAGGTTTACATCCGTGCCAATAACAGCTACCTGGTAGATGTAATTAAATAAATCAGCGGTACGATTAATTAGCTCCAGTTCCGTTTTAGCGGCTATAATTGTGAGCTCCGGATCACCTTTGGCTGTTTCTAACATTTGCAGCTGATACTTGCCAATGTCCTTAGCAATAGTACTGGCATAGATAATATTCTTACTCTGCCCTATAATAGATTGCACAGATTTGAGCGAGTTGTACATCTTTTGCTCCATTTCGTGAATCTGAATCATTTTGAAAGTAATGGCTTTCTGATAACCGGCGATCTGCCCCTCATTGTCTTTTATATCACTGAGAGCAGCTTGCTGAGCTGAATGATTAATGACCAGGGTAGATACAACAGTTGGATCAAATACTACCTGTTGGGCAAAAAGTCCGTGTGAGGCAAAAGCCAAAACACTAAGCAGGAAGAGGGGCTTTTTCATGAGCTGTTCGGTTTATATAATTGGTGAATTCATTTAGCTTTAATCCGGATTTTTTAAAATCCTCGACAAAGGCATCTAAGCCATGCTGGTAAGAGGCAAACTTTTGCAGGTATATTTGGAGAGCTTCTTTCTCTTTTCGCTCCGTGGTAAAAGTTAGGTACTCATGCAGCGACACTTCTACCCCGTACACTTCACCCTTGGCTCCACGCTTGATGTACACTTCTTTGAAGCGTCCGCGGCCTTCCCGATTATCAAGTTTGTTAATGGTAAAGATCTTGTTTTGCTCGACCTGGTTAAGAGAAAGTAGGTTGGCAATATCCCGAAAGTTATCTTTGAACTTAGTCTGGTCTAGAAGACAGATTGTATCGGAGTTATTGATAATACTATTTTTTACCACGGCATTTCCGATGATATCATCCAGCTCTTGGGTTACTACTACCGCTTCTCCCCAGAACTTTCGCACAGTTTTGTACACATAAAGGATATAACCAGCCATTAGTGGCGAGGCAATGGCTTTCCAGGCCTCTTCAATGATTAAGGCCTTGCGGTTTTTCTTGTGCCGCATTTTCTGCAAGAACACATCCATGATAATGATCGTCGTGATTGGGAAAAGGATCTTGTGTTCTTTGATGGCATCTATTTCAAATACTATAAATTTATCGTCGAACAGGCTAGAG
The DNA here is from genome assembly GCF_003023845.1 of Adhaeribacter arboris. Classification (NCBI taxonomy): domain Bacteria; kingdom Pseudomonadati; phylum Bacteroidota; class Cytophagia; order Cytophagales; family Hymenobacteraceae; genus Adhaeribacter; species Adhaeribacter arboris. The sequence continues at coordinate 110,022 of NZ_PYFT01000002.1, forward strand.
TCCATTTCATTGTTCAGGATAGCGCCGTACTCTCCCTGCAGACAGAACTTCTTCAGAATAAACCGGTAACTCTTGACATCAAAGTCAATAGATTCGCTTTCGTTTATTTCCTGAATTTTATTAATTGAAAAATCATAAAAGGACTGGAAAGAAAGGTATTTGGCTGCCCTTTTCTGGTTGTAGAAATCCTCGTAATAAGCACTAATTACCGATGATAAAACACTGTCTTCAGTTTGATTAATGCTACCATCAGCGCCCTTCCAGAGCAGACTTACCAGCGATTTAAGGAACTCCCTTTTTTCTTCGTTAAATTCTTCCCGGGCAATCCGAAACGGGTTCATAGTAATCGGTTTTTCTTCGCTGTAGGTAATGTACCGGCCGCCATAGTATTGACACAGGCCAGAATAGCTGTGCCCAGTATCCACCATAATGATATCCGTGTCCTGCAAAGCGTACTGTCGGATCATGTGATTCATAAAAAACGACTTACCGGCACCGGAAGGGCCCAGAACAAACTTGTTGCGGTTGTTCATGCGCTGGGTATGAATAGGCATATCGCTAGTATCAATTGCCACCGGAATACCTTGCCGGTCTGAAAAAAATATCTGGAAATCAGATTGCTCATTCTTTAGCAGACTTTCTTTAAACATTAGGCAAATGGCCGCATCGGTTGTGGTCTGGAACTTATCGTAATACTTAAGTTCCTCCTGGTTGCCGGGAATAGCAGATCGAAATAACTCCATTTGGTTAGTTGCATTTCGGGAAGGAATGATGCCGAAGTTAAATAAGCTGCTTTCAATGTAGTTTGTGGCCCGATCTATCACCTGGTCATTGGCCGAGAGAATAATATTGTAGTGACCAAATACCAACAACTGATTATCCTTGGCAATGTCAGCCATTACCCGGTCTATATCGGCCACGGCTAAGTCATTAGCAGGATCCGGCATCGAGGTGTGTTTTTTCTTTTTAGCATTGAGCCGGGCTAATTCGATTCGTTGGTCCGGAATCTGGATAGTCTGATTATAAGCAATGCAATCGGTACCTGGTATAGAGTGAAGAAAATGCATTAAATCCACGGGCAAGTTATAGCCTAGATTAAGGTCCGTATGGGGTTTAATGGCAGCGGGAAAGTTTATTTCATCGATATCAATGAGCGAAATACTTTTAATAGTGCGATTGCCGATCCGGATGCTTTCATCAGTTGCGGAGAAATTATTAAATGAATAAACCTCATCAGAAAAGTTAAAGGCCACAAAGCGATTCAGCAAACTGATAATTTCCTTTTCTTTCAAAGGTTGGGGCTGTAACCCCCGGCTTTGCAACACATCAATTACCTTGGTAATATTGCGCTCAAAGGTTTTAAAGTCTTTCGCATCATAGGTAAAAAACTTAGAGCGTTTAGCATTTCGGGTGATAGTGAGATAGGTTGTAATATCCCGGTACTCTCGACCTGTAAAAGCTTCATTATATTTCTGGCTGAGGTAATCCTCTGACTCCTGACCTTTAAATTTTTTCAGTGCCAGTATATCTAGCTTTTGGATGGTATAACCCGAACCCAAAATCTTGATGATGTTACTGAAGACGTAATGAAAGTCCGTATAAGCATCTGCATCAGCGGAGTATTGCAGGACAGGATTGGTAATTTTCAATATTACAGAATGGTCACTTTTCTCGTGGAAAAGAACGTCGTAAGCATAGGTTTGAATGCCTATGAACGGCCGTGAAAATTCTTTGGCTTTCATAACTTGTAAAACAGTAATGGATATAAATCAGAGAAGAAGAAAGCCGGTACTAGCGATTAGAATGCCGCTTGAAATAAGGCGAAACGATGTAGGTACCGTTGGATTTAGTTTTGCTGTGTAAGCCGCCTTTCTGCCGGCTATGAATAAAACCCATGCCTCCCAAACCAATAACTATTAACCCGATAATGCCGGCAACTGGATGAATTATGGTTGAAAGCAGAATACCAGTCACAAAAGCAACCAGCAAACAAGCCATTCCCCAATAGATATATTTTCCTTTTAAGGATTTAAAAATAAGGGGCCGTTGCAGCCCCTTATAAACATTAAACCCTGATCCCTTTTCGGATTCCATGGCGGGAATTACACACCGAAGAAGGCTTTCACAATGGTACCTACTACCATAAGGAATACGCAAGAACCAACCCAACCCATAATTGATTTCTGTACGTCATTATCGCCGGAGTTCCATTTAATGTAAACCCGAACACCGCCAACTAAACCGACAATAGCACCAATGATGAGAATTAAATTACCAATTGGGTCAATGTAAGTTGTAAGCTCAGAAGCACCGGCATCAATACCCGCCGCACCGCCACCCTGCGCGTTAGCAGTTACAGCATAGGCAATACTCAACACAAACAATAAGGCTCTCTTGGAGAATTTAGAGAATAAGGTTGTTTTCATAAAATTTAAGATAGTTTAAAATTGGGAAACTGATTAAAAGGTAATTGTTGCGGTCTCCAGCTTTGCTTCATCCTTTAATGATTTGAGAAAATCACTGACAGAAAGCGCCTGCCCCTGGATTGGTATTTCGATGTTGGTTTCTTCCTGGTCTATTTCGCTGGCCCAATCATTGGAATAATCCATCGTTTCCACGGTAACTGGCTCTGGAACTCGGGCATCAGAAATACTAGAGCCGGATCCATCGCCAGCAGAATTATCAGAAGATATGGGAGGAAAAGAAATTGGGCGTATATCGACAAGTTTATCTTCGTAGTCCTTTGCTTCTACCACCTGCGCGGGTTCTTCTTCGTCCATTAAATCCCGAACATTGTACTGCGTAGCGGGTCCCGTGGGAAGCTTTGGGCCACCTGCGATTAGCAGGTCAAAGAGAAAATTTAAACCGTAATAAGCCAAATAAACGGCAACAATAGCAATCAAAAAGTTACCCCATTCCATAAGCTGTCTATCTCAAATTAACTAATGTTAAATTTTATTTAAAATGAGCTAAGGAGGGATTGGGAGGATTAATCGAAAAACATATTACCTTTTTTCTTTTCTCTTAAAGCTTTTATCAGGTCCTTATTTTCCAAGAGAAATTGCTTTAAAAGGTAACTGGCTAATACATTCGAGTTAATTTTAGCTTCTTTTCGTAACAGGTCCAATGCTTCCCCAATATTATCATCGATGTAAACCAAGCGCCGATTAAAAATAAAGTTTTCCTTTTCGGCCTTCAGTGTATTCCTGATTTTATCAAACCCGTCTTTGCCAGAAATTGCTTTCGGCTTCACATTTACCTCTTTATCCGGAGCAGCGTTCTTTTTCGCTGGTGCCGCTTGAGGAGCATTGTCTGGTTTTGCTGGAATATCTTCTTCGGGTTTGCCGGCTGCTTGCCCGGTTTCAGTTCCTTCCGGGTTGTCAATCCGGTTCCTAATCTTATTTAATAGATCCTTGCTCATCACAAATATACATTTTATGAGTAAATAAAAAAATAAAATACTAATAACATATTATTTTAAAATTTTTAATGCCTTTACAATATAATATTATACTTATCTAATATTAATAATGTATAAAATAAAATTCCTATACTAAATATGAGTCATATATATAATCAAAGGGTTCTTGGATTAAAGATCTAGCCTCGCTACTGATGGAAACAGTATCAATTCGCTCTAAGGCTACTCGGTCCGGTATTTTCGGGGCTATGGTTCCGTAAGCGGCTAATACTTCTTTCACCTTTCCTTCAGTTTCGTACTTTACCGTTCCTTTAATTCTGGTGGGCAGGTATACAATCTTAATGTTCGGATTTACGTGATGAGCTACTTTGGAAAAAAACAACGAGCTTTCAAAAATAGTCTTTTCGTAGGCAAACGGGCAGATAATTAGGTCCGCATCTTTAATGATGGCTAGCATATTATCATCATCAAGCTTACCGGGTGTATCGAGCAAAATATGGCCTTCCGTTTTTACTTCATTCAAGGCATGGGAATACTTAGAATATTCTTCCAAATCCACTTTCATCACTTCGTACAATGGGTCATTGGAATACATTTGCTTGTCTTCCTCCCAGCGGGCAAACACTGTTTCCTGGTAATCCATATCGAGAATGATAATATTCTCTTTTTTATCCAGCACTAGGTAATTAGCTAGAAGGGTGGTAATAGTAGATTTACCCACACCTCCTTTTTGGTTAGCAATTATGATTTTCATTGGTTTTATGGTTTAGGTGATTAATCTTTTCGTTTCCGCTTTCTCTTTTTCTCTGGATGCTCTTCCGAATTATCCTGCAGAACCTCGAACACTAGGCCAGCTACTTCAGCAAAGGTTCCGCTGCTATATTCCAGTTGGTGGCTATATTGGTTCTGATTTATCCGGTCGCAGTCAATAACCTCCACTGTGCTGTAATCCGGTGCTGTTGACATCAACTGAGCCATATTGTACAGAGTATGATTCTTTTGATCTATGAGGTAAACCGTATTTGATTTTCTAGCAAAGGAATATTTATTCTCCTCAGCAATATCTCCTAGGTCTTTACCCGTAGCTAGTAAACTAGTTAGCTTATCTGAAAGGATCATTGTCTGCTCCCCATGTTTATTCTTTTCTCCCGAGATGAGTTGAGATAACACTATAGCATCTTCCTTTCTTAAAAACATAGCTTTGCAAATCACTTCCACTTCATCCGGAGTAGTCGTAGTAAATTTCTGCGCTTCAAACAACCTATCATTGTAAAGCAGCTGTTTCATTCTTTCTTTTGAAACCGAAAAGCTGGTTTTATTTTCCCCCCAAATTTTTACCACTCCATTACTGTTGAGCTCAAAACCAAGCTTTAATAATTGTGCTTTAACCTCCCGGTACCGCAGCACTTTATTATTTTCTTCATTGGCTAAAGTATCAATTACTTCAGCTCCGGCCTTTAACTGATCTTGTCGCGTTGGCAACGTGAGTAAAGCAGCTAAGGGCATTACTTGAGAACCTTTGAAGACTTGCTCTTTTGCATGATCAATAATCGTGTAGCCGTAAGGAATATTCTTACCCTTAGCGGTGTGAAATATTATTTCTGCTCCGAATTTTGATTGCATGAATTCCGTAAATTTTTCCGGAGTTAAAGCAGGTTTGTATTTAATGAATAAAGCCTTCAATTGGTGACTCCGATCCGTGGGCTCCACATAGTTTTTAATTTTATCATCAACCTGGGTTTTAGAAATAGAGTGTTGCACTTCGCCTCCGCGGATGAATTGATAATCTTCGGCCTTTACCGTTACTGTTAAACCTTGAGACTCTAGCAACATCTTAAACTGAGCCTCAGAGGAAAAATTATAACGTAAAGACTTAGTAACCTGCTCTACAGGTTGCTGGCCAAGGCCTTTACCTAATATTTTTTTTATTGCAGCCTGGGAGCGGTGTCGCTCAAAGGAATCATTAATTTTCCGGCCGGATTCATCTACCCTGCTTGAAACAATATGCACGTGATTATTGGCGGTATCTTTATGAAAATAGAGCAGGTAAGGATTATTTATGTAACCCATCTTTTCCAGGTACTGTTCGGCGATGGCTTTTAACTCCAAACCAGAATATTCCCTGCCTTCGCAGGAAATAACCGCGTGAAATTGGGGTTTATCGATCATACCTCTTTCATTGGTAGACCAGGCTTTAAAAAATTGCTGGTACTCATGGACAGCTCGGCTCCTGGCGCTCCCATTTAATTCCAGAAGACCGAAATTTTCTACAGCCAACGGTTCAGCAGTGCCTAAACTGACTTTACTTTCATTATATTCTACTCCTGAAAAACTACCGGCAGAAGAAAGAATTTTTACAATCATGCATTTTTAACTATTAAATTGAACAACAAGCATTAAACAATGAACAATGAATAATAAACAATGCACATTACAGGCAAAGAAAATGAACATTACGCAATGCTTATTAAACATTGCGTAATGAGCAGTGCACATCAAACATTACTTTTTAGAAACGGAACGGAGATAAGCCTTAATGGCTAACGTGTATTCTTTCTGTACTTCTATCATCTCCTTGAAGCAGGTACTATATTCGGCAATAAACTTCTGATCCACCATATTATTCTTATCCAGATAATTCACGTACCGGGCTATTTGATTGATGTTGTTACCGACCTTGTTTAATTCGGGATTTAGTCTGTTCAGTGCCTTAAATAAAGATTGTGGGTTATGGTTGGTGCTGTTAGTCTTGGATAGTAACTTATTTCGAAAATACACTAGGGGCTGTTTCCATCCCAAATCTTCACTTTCTTTATAGAGCTGATTTCTCTCGTCTTCAGTGAATTTAATCAGCACCGGTTTATCCCGCCGCTCCTTATCGCTCTTTTTGGGCCTCCCTCCTTTTGGGTTCCAGTTTTTGATTTCTTCTTCCATGCTGATAAAAATTATGAGTTGCGAATAATTTTACCCTTACTTCAGGGCTCCGCCCCGAAGTAAGGCAAGAAGTTTTCGTATATACGAAAACACATCTTGCAAAGCGAACTCCATTAAGGCCAATAGTGATTATTTATTGCAAAGTTTATTCCGATATGCTGTTTCTAACAAAAGGGAGGCAAGTTTATGATAAAGGTTTCAAATTATTTATAGCGTAGATCCAGATGGATCCAAATGGTTAATTGGAAGCTTTGTTCCTTGGGTGGCTTTTTAGGACTAAAGCACAAAGGGCAAGAGAATCGATGTTTAACAGTTTGGCCACTTCATCTACCTCGGAAATTTTTAAACTTGTCGGATCTTCCAGCTTTGCTTTAAATCGAATATGACTCGTATTTAGTTTTTTGGCGATGAGACTATATGGAGCAATATCGAACAAGTCCTTAAACTCATTAATCAAGCCTTGGTCAAAAAGTAATTTAGCTTTATCAAACTTTTTATTCGGCGTGGTCTCGGGGATCATAGTACTGGATTTTAATTAGCTCAATTTTGAGTACATTAAATACCTTTAGTATCAGATTATATATTTATTTCGGTAAGGTATGGTTCAAGTCCAGAAATATCTTGAAATCCGGTCACGTTTTGAATTTCGTTGAGTTCGTGATTATAAATAACCTCAGCATAAAATCCACCCATATCATAGAGGTTACCTCGATCCTGGCAGCACTCCAAGAAGTTACCAAAATGGAAAACGTGTTCCGCTCGTTCCGCAATGGTCAACCGTAAAAAGTCCGCTAGTATCATGATACTATATTTTAACTTGGCTACTAAACAATTTACCATCTGCATCACTGGCCAGCAGGATGGATCCATTTAGTTGTTGCGGTTTAGCCTTCCGGTATTGCAACTGATAGGTAAAAGAAAGATGCACCTGCTTTTGACCTGCTACCCATTTCACTTTTTCAGAAGTGAACACAATTTTAGAAACCTCAAAGGGTTCTGTTTCAAACGCGGACCTTTGTTTGATGTCCCGAATTATAGCGGCTTTGGTTTGGCTCAAGTAATCTACTTCTGCGGTATTACTGTACCGCGCTTCTTCATACTTAACTCTCCTAGCTCGCAAGTTATCATTGTGTTTAATATTGTTGACCTGGGTCGTGTTTTTTCCCTTGATTAAAACTAATAATGCTGTTGGGCCGGTAAAGCTCACTAGGGCAGCTCCGAATACCAGGATACCGATGTATTTTAGTTTCATAAGCTGAATATAAAAGCATCATTGTAAATATGTCAGTTTTAAATAGAAAAGTGAAGGTTTTAAACACAATTTTTTTTTGCATTGAATAAAAAAGCCTACCTTTTACGGGTAGGCTTTAAATATTAAACTTCTATTGCTTCGGTATCCTGTTGTTCTTGATCCTGGTGTTCGGGTTTGTGACCCAGAATAAAACCGGCTGCCTTAAATGCTTTGGTGCTAGCATATATAATCATGGTTTTATCATCCTTTAGCTTCTTGATCCAACCCTGTAAATAAGCTACTGAGTTTTCGAAAACTATTTCTTTAATTCCTGTAAAAGCATTCAAGAAACTCGCTCCCATCTCTGCTACTAATTCTTCTTTGGAATAATTTATATCTCCAAATTGGGTTGCTTTATCTTCTTCGGTAAAGCGGTTTAATCTTATCTCGTGGCCAGTAGAATGAATTAACTCATGAAATAAAGTAGAATGGTAGGCCTGAGCATTGATGAAGGTTTTAATATCAGGCATCTGAACCTTGTCAAAAGCCGGTAAATAGTAAGCTTCTGAACCACCGTGTTCTATCCATGGTGCCGGTTCCAGATAGTTATTTACAACATTCTGGCAAGCTTCTATAATTTGATTGTCAGTCCGCTCTACATCACCCGGAAGATTAAAACTAACACCTTCTACCTGGTCAATATTAAATACGGTCCACATGAAAGGCACAAACTTGGTTTGTACTATATCCTTGGTTTCGCCGGCTGGAGTAGTCTTCTCTCCTATCTTATTATTAAATATTTTCCAGAAGATAATCTGAGTGCCCTTTTCACCTTTTCTCACATTACCTCCTAAATCTTTAGCCTGTTTAAAGGTTAAAAAGTACGGAGTTTTATATTTTCTTTTCCCCGTAATGTAGTTAAGGTAAAAAGCGTTAAAGCCTTCGTACGCACGATCCGATACGTAATTTTTAGGCAATCCATACGAGCTCCACGGCTTTTTCCAGAAAACTTTACCTTGCTCTAATTGAGCGATTACTTCATTTGTTACTTCTTCGGCTAACTGGGTGAATTTTTGGTTAGAGGTCATTAGGGTTAGTTTCAAAGTGCTGCTGTTTGATTAATTACTTATACAAATATATACGTTTTATACATAAATGTGTTTGTTTTGTACATATTTATTTATACACAAAATCAAGTACTTTTTCTTCCCTTTTGTAAAAAACATATTATTTCAGACTCTCAATTGTACGCCCGATTTTAAAATTTATGAAATATGGTTTTCCTTTCAAGATTAAGCAATGCAGATAATTGTGAACAAAGTAATAAAAGAATATTAGAGATATAATATTGAAGTAACATTAAACATATTTATTACTTTTAACAAAATATGGTTAGTAACTTTTATTATCGGTAAGTATTCTATTAATTTGAAGATTGATAGAAACAAAATCTTAAAGCAACAAATGAAAGTATTTGCCCTTCTCAATCACAAAGGTGGTGTTGGAAAAACCACTAGTACCATTAATATTGGTGCAGCACTTAATAGAGCGGGTAAATCTGTTTTGCTGATTGACTTAGATCCACAAGCTAATTTATCGCAAAGTTTAGGCATTCAAGAACCAGCTCAGACGATTTATGGCATTATCAAAGGCGATTACCTCGCTAGTGATGCAGTATTGAATATCAGGCCAGGGTTAGATGTGATACCATCGACCTTAGATTTAAGTGGTTCTGAAATAGAATTGAGCACTAAAATAGGTCGGGAGCTTATTTTACGGGAAGCAATTGAACCATTAAAAAAGAAGTACGACTTTATCCTGATTGACTGCCCTCCCTCACTAGGTCTGCTTACGGTTAATGCCTTAACTGCTTCTGATAAAATTCTGATCCCGCTGCAAGCCGAATTCCTAGCTATGCAGGGGCTTGCCAAAATGTTAGAAGTAGTTTCAATAATTCAGAAACATCTGAACAAATCCTTAGAGTTAGGAGGTGTTTTCATTACCCAGTATGACAGCCGTAAGGTTCTTAATAAAAATGTATTTGATACTATCACAGAACACTTTCCGAAAAAAGTCTTCGCTACCAAAATTCGCGATAATGTTGCTTTGGCAGAGGCACCAGCTACTGGCCAAGACATCTTTACTTATAACAGTAAAAGCGCGGGTGCAGCCGATTATGAGTCATTAGCAGAAGAGATATTATCCAAACATACAAAGAAGAAAAGCACCAAATAACACAATAGTAAGAACATAAAGTAATATTAGTAATATGGCTAAGAAAAATTTCTCAGGCGGTTTAGGCAGCTTGCTACAGAAAACAACTGAAAAGACGGAGCAGGAAAAAGTGCAGAATTCGAATCAAGCAGAAGAAGCTACAAACTTTACCGAGCGCCGCACTACATTAATTATAAGGGAAGATTACTTAGATAAAATAAATGCAATAGCTTATTGGGACAGAACCTTAATTAAGGACCAAGTTAATGCTGCTTTTGCTGCATACATAAAGCAATACGAAATGGAAAATGGTGAAATTAAGGTAGCTCCTCCTAAAAAGAAATAGTAACTATTAAATTCTAAAGTTAAATAAGTTTTAAGTAAGTAATTCTTTAAACAATTTCTGCTGACGCTGTAGATTATCTTGTTTACCTGGTGTTTGGGTATCACTTTCAAAATCACCAATGTGTGATACCAATAGGCCAAGTGATTCTGCTGAGAACGGGCTTTGAGCATGGGCACTTTTTAAAACTCGTTAACTGTTTGAAACTTTAAGTGCAATCCTTGGTCTGAAATAGGTGCCATTGCCGAGTTCGGCGACGAATAGGTTTACCCAATGGCCGGGATTGTTGGTGATACCAAAAGCAATGTCTCCGTTTAGGGTAACTATCTTGAAGAGTTTAAGAAAAAATATTTTAGCTTTATTTCTAGCCATATAGCCAAGAATTTGTAATTCCATGTCAACTGGTTCAAGTTTAGGTAACTAGTCTCCCAGCTAATGCTTACTTTATGATTGCTTTATAGTATAGTCAAGAATTTGTAACCGCTTCGGTAGCCGAATTCACCAGATGAGGACTAACTATATCCTATAATTAAAACGTACTTGCCGCAGAAAATCACTAATCACATCATGGCTTATGCTTATTTGTCGGTTAGTTACGTTTATGCAGATGTAATCGAAAGGTGTACTCAATATAAATTCAATATATTCCTTTTACTTTGACTAGAAAACTTTCGAGTAAGTTCCTATCCTTGGAAATAAGCGAAAATCATTTATTTATTTAATTTACTATATATTAAGATTTGCTAAAATTTTTAGCCATTTGGAAGCTTACTTCACTTATAAAACCTGTTTTTTCGCCCGGCCCAGTTTCCTTCCTGTATCAGATCTTTTTTGACTTGATTTCCTTGATTCCATTGTTTGTGCCGAAATTAAATAACCTAATTTCCTTATTCAGATCACAACTTTGTGATTATTTGAAATTATTTGAATTATTTGTAATAGCCATAAATCGTTGATTATTAATTATATATTTGGTTTTTAAAACAGAAATGATAAGTCAATAAACAGAAATGATAAGTCAATAAACAGAAATGATAAGTCACAAAAACAGATTTCATAAGTTAATTAAACAGATTTCATAAGTTAAAAAACAGAAATGTTTAAAGTCTCTGTTTTTTCTCAAGCCTTTTATATAAATTGGGCTCCATGGAACAGCTGGAAATTAAAGAAACCAAAATCCAGGTACGACATCATAATGTAATAACTAATGCCAGGCACGAACTCTCAGCGGTTCAACTGGACATATACTTTATGATGCTCTCTCGGTTAAAGCCTGGTGATAGCAAGGACACCAAGTATATTATCAGTGTTAAAGAAATCGAGGAGTTAACCGGCCGACAATGGAATTACCAGCAGCTGCGGGAAGCTACTGCTGGCCTGATAGGCAAGGTGTTCGAAATCGAAGAAGAGGATGGACTACTCCAGGTGGCCATGATGAGTAGCGCCAAATACTTAAAAGGACAAGGCCGCATTCAACTTTCTATAGCTGAAGATTTAAAGCCATACTTGGTAGACCTGAAAAATAATTTTACCAGTTTCCAGCTATTCTGTGTACTTTCCATGACTTCCAAATACGCTAAATGGCTTTATGTGCAGTTTTCCAGGTGGAAAGATTTAGGTGCTATGACTTTCGAAGTGGAGCAGTTACGATATCGGTTAAACTTGAAAGACCCATCCGGTAAAGCTCCAGAACAATATAAGCAATGGGGTCAATTTAAGGATTATGTGTTAGAACCAGCTATTCGGCAAATTAATGAAGTATCAGATCTACGAGTGGCCTATGCTGTAACAGAAAAGAAAGGTAAATCCATTCACAAACTTACCTTTACCATTAAGATGGTTTCCCACGTACAAACGGTTATTCCTTTCGAGTCTGAAGAATTAGATCGGGAAGCAGCCCAGCTGAAAGGACGTCTAAGAGACATTGGAATACTGGACACTAACCTTATCAACAAAATTCTTAATAGCACAGAGCTCCGAAAAAAAGCCAATAAATGCCTCTACGATATCTCACTTCGCCGGAAAGATATAATAAATCCAGGTGGTTACTTCCGGACAACATTGGGAATATAAACTTATAAAACCTGTTTTTGTAGCTTATAAAATCTGTTTATACTCCTTAAAAAACTACTTTAAAAAACAGATTTTATAAGTGGTATAATCTGTTTATAGACATATAAAATCTATTTTTTTGATATATAACTTATAAACCCTGTTTTTTCGTTTCTTAGCTTATAAAACCTGTTTTTAGTATTCAATTTTCTCAAAGGCATCTGCAATCTTCAAATTGTAATTTCTTTTGTCTCAAAAGAGCCTTAATGGTTAGATTACTTTCTATATCACAGTTTTCTTTCAACTTACGAGATACCAAATCAAATGCTACTTCTAGGTTTTAAGCATTAATCAAGCGATTGTAGATTCTTTGCACTTGAACAGCCTGGAATGCCCCTCCCCTACTAGCTCTAAATCCGGCATTGTTTAGTTCCAATGCAATATCTTTCCAGGACTTATTTTGCTGGCGGTGTAGCTGGATAAGCGCTGCCGCCCGTTTATTGTTTTCATTTGCTCTAGCCTTTTTTTTATTTACTGCTACTGCTAAACTATTAGCAGTCTTATTTATAAAGGGAGTACTTGCTTTCCGCCACTCGCCCAGCCGTTTGGTTTTTTCAGCTAAAGCATTGGCGGTTCTCAGGCTGATCAACTCCCGCTCCCGGTCAGCGATAGCCATAAACAAAGTAAGCGTAAATTTATCCAAGTTCGGAATATCACAACTCTCTAACCTACCGTCTAGTTCAGAATAAATCCAAAGCGCTTGTTCGGTGTTACGGCTTAACCGGTCAATCTTGGCCACTACTAGCACTGCTTTTTCTTTTTTGCATAAAGCCAACGCCTGCTGTAACTTCGGTCGGTTGCTAATATCCTTGCCACTGACATTTTCAGTAAACTCGGCAATTACATTCTTGCCGGTGTAAAAATGGTCGAGGTAAGTTTGTTGAGATTGCAACCCCAATCCGGATTCGCCTTGTTTTTTGGTGGATACTCTAATATAAGTAACGTACTTAGTTTCCTGCATGGGTAAAGTCTGCCAATTTTACAGGTAAAAATACGAAAGAATTATTTTATTTACATTATCACTACGCACGTAGAGGTAATGTAAATAATAGCTTTAAGATCTTCGGCAAGTAGTAAGCCAGAAGATAATCTTCTAAAAAAAACAGTATTCCTCTTAGAACACCGACAACAGAAGAAAACATTGATGTCAGCAGTTAGGAAAATCAATTAAACCAAAAGGTGAGAAACACCACGTAAGCTCACCTAGTAATTTTATTGGCAACTATTTGCAATTTACTTTTTATAGGAAAGAAAAATTATTTGAAACTGATGGGGAAAAGACCCTTAACACGAAGCCGATTTTATCTAGTCTGGTTAAGACCAAGAGCGGGCTTATGGCAATACCTGCTAGTCCTGAATTGGTAAGCCACCGACAACCAGAATAAACTTAGTTTATGTGTACTTAAGTGTCTGAAGACAAGTAATAAAAAATTACAATAAACAAAGTAATATAATAATAAAATAAAAATAATAATATCTATGTTAGTTATTACAATATTAACTAAACACAAAATAGAATGATAATATAGATGCATAATATTACACTACTACGTCAAAATATTAGTAATATAATATTTTTAATAATATTATATTACTAATGATATAATTTTTCTATCCATATGATAATATAAACAATAATGATGTATAATATTATGCAATAATAAAGTAACATTAGTAATATAGTAAGTAAGCAACATAATAGTATAAGTAATAAAGTTATATAGTAATATAACCTTTCGTGAAAACACAATACAAGATTACGGAATTAACTTATTGATAAATTCTGTAATCCTAGATTGCAATTTGTTAGATTACTTTTTAACAAATTATTTATCTGAATGTACAGCAGATTAGAATTACAAAGTACCATTACTATAAATAAGACTATAATACTAGTAACATCAATAGTAATTCGAATAATGTGTTATTAACAACATTATAAGCCTAATAATATTATATTACTCAGAACATATATGATTATATTACTTTTATTACTTATATTTAAGTAATAAAATATGCTTTCAATATATTGCTCACATACAGCAGAATAAAAGTTAATTTTTAAATTTTATTCCAAAATAAACAGACTGCTTCTCTACTTTTATAAAGTCAGGCACCAGTTTAACTGATATATCAATAAAGGATTACAAAAGGGAAAAGAAAGTCTTAATATATATTACATACAAGCAACGGGTAAGTGTGAGCTTGTCAATCTAGGGTACTCTTTATAATATATATATATGAGTACAACGGTTCCAAGAGTATTTCTACCAGAAAGCTTTAGGGATTAAGAATAATTTTTAACTTGAAGGGATAAAAGCTTTACTACACGTACCAGGCTTATGCAGCACCTTCACATCTTTGCCGACGAATTTGGTAATACTAGCCTGAACCTGGAGAAAACTGACACTTTCTCTCATTTTGTTTTAACAGCAGTACTTATTGAAGAAGCGCAAATAGAGAAAGCCCGGAAGCTGCGAGCAGCTATTAGCCGGCGCTATTTCCAAGGACATCCCATTAAGTCTAGCCGTATTGCCAACGATGAGAATGGTTTTCAGAAACGACTTGATATTTTAAAAGAATTGCGGCAATTGGATTTCCTGGTTCTTAGCTTAGTGATTAATAAAAGTAAGATAATAGGGGAGGGGCTTGACCAAAATACTATATTTTACAAATACTTCAACCGCATCTTCTTACAGCAATTCCCTAAAAACTTTACATCCTTCTCCATTCATGCCGACCAGTTGGGTTGGCCGGAGTTCCGGCGGAGCCTACAGCACTATATAAATACCAAGGTCATTCAACGAGATTTATTTACTCCTGATCGAACCTACCAGTTGGTAGAGGATAGGTTGGAAGAACCATTGGTACAGCTAGCTGATTTTATTTCCGGTTGTTTAGGTAAAATTTATTGTACCAGCCATAGTCACGAAAAGGCCACTTTTTTATTTGATTTGTTGCACGACCGTACTTTTGTAGATTTCTTTCCCTTCGAGAAAACCGACTTTTCAGTTTTTATCTCAGAACAGGATCATGAAAAGAATCAGTTGATCTCCCGAATAGCGGCGGAGTCTGTCCAGGAAGCTTTAGCCAATCGCCATAAATTTTCGGAAGAAGCACAATCTGTTTTGCAATACTTGTACCTCATGTTCCGGACTGCTCCAGACCGACTCGTGGAGAAATATGAAGTTATTGATAAAGTTAAAAGAATGTACCCCAACTTTACGGAGCAGCAACTACGGGTATGTATTCAGCACTTGCGAGATTACGGAGTTCTGATTGCCAGTATTCAGGGCAAGTCCGGATATAAAATTCCAGATAGAGTGGAAGATATTGTCGGCTTCTATAACCGCTACTTGAACAGCATCGTTCCTATGATAAACCGCATCAATATTTGTAACCGTAAATTATTGGTTAATAGCCTTCAGGAAGTAAATATACTACAAGCCAACTTGAATTATTCCTTACTCCATGAACTTATCAAAACCATAGATAAAAGTAAACAACCTCATCCTACTTTGAACCTGCTTTAACTTCTATGACAAGTATTAAGGTAACATATCTTAATAAGCAACTTTACGCTCTTGCTACTTATCATAATGCTGGTTATAAGAATTTTCGGCTATTTACCATTAAATAATTTCCTAGAAAGGTGAGCTTTAAGTCAGCATATGGAATAGGAGAAATGTTTTAGGCAGCAAGAGGTTTTCCCTTTTATTTGATAATATCTAGTCTTCAATTATTGTCAAAAATGCAAAATACAACTGATTTAGGCATATGCATATCCTAAATAGCATAGACAAAGAGCAAGATAAAAAGCTACTAAGCCCGACTACTGGCTTAGCTAAGCTTAGCAGTTATCTATAAGTGTGACTATGCTTATGTTCTGGATACTGCAATCTAAAACGCTATTCCATTCCTCACATACTCATTTTGTTTGCTCTAAGAATAGGTACCTTATTTCGATAAGATTAGCTGTTTGACAGCTACCTTTTTGCCATTCACCACTAAGGTATAAATATAGGTACCTGCCTCTAAGCCTACCCCATCCATTTGCACCTGACCACTAGCAGGAGCCTGTAAGGTTTTTACCAGTTTTCCCGTAGCAGAATGATAAACAAGAATTTGAGCAGTTGTATTAGCAGGAACAGTGTAGCGGAATGTAGTAGTGGAGTTAACAGGATTAGGAGTGTTTTGTTCAAGTGAAACACCCAATAAACCTAGATGATCGGTATTGTTACCGCCACTCATCTTGCCGGCTGCTTCTAACGCCGCTATCTTTTTACTTAAAGTAGTAATTGTTTGTTGCTGTTCCTGCATGGCCTTAATCATGATAGGAATTAGTTCTGTGTAATTTATGGCTTTCGTATTCAGAATGTCTCTTGTAACTTGTTGGGGATCTTCCCCTGGATTAGCAAGCCCCTCGTTTGCAGAGGGTCTCATTTCTTGTGGTGTATTATTATTGTGAGTACCCGCATTCAATACAAAAGGCATCTCGTTTACCAGATTAGGTAAAACTTGTTCTAAATCCTGCGCCAGTAAGCCATAGTGATTTCCTTTGGGCAACTGAAGAGAAGCATATTTTCCATCTTCCCGGTACTGATAGTATTTAGGGTTCAGCTTGTTTATTATATCCAGGGCATTGCCAAAATCCTGTATATTTTTCTTTATTTCTTTATCACTAGGCAGATAGAAGCCATACGTAAAAACATTGCCTTTAAAGGCCCCGGCATAAATACCAGTTGCCGTTGATCCAGTTTCGGCCCATAAACCATGGTTGGAACTAGAGTAAAAGTTCCCCCCGTAATTTCTGAAACTAGAGCCCCAAACCGCAATATTGTTGTTGCTGGACCCATAAACTCCAACACCCCCACTGGTAAACCCATAAACCCCATAACTACTACCCACGCCATAAATGCCCGTATCCGTACCTCTCCCGTATACCCCAACATTGCCATTACCATACACCCCGGTACTAGTGCTACTGTAGCCATTCACCCCATAAGTAGTACCCGTGCCATACACTCCTCTTTTACCCGTGCCAAATACCCCCGCACCGTCGGTATTTTCACTAGAACCAGAAACCCCATAGGTGGTTCCCTGTCCCTGAACCCCGGTTCCGGTACTACTGTTGCCATATATGGATATTCCGCCGCCTTCTACGTGCAGTTTAGCCGCGGGTAAATTCGTGCCGATACCTACTGGACCGAACACGTACAAGCCATTACTAGGAGGAACTACATTGGCGCCGATGGAAACACCACCAACATTATGAGCTAGAAGCTTGGTTACTCCATTTACCTGAACCCGAAAAGGAATTTGAGTACCAGAACTATTCACATGTAGCTTCGCATTAGGCGCTTTAACGCCCAGTCCCCATAAACCCGCCCCAGTAATTCTGCCCCTCTCCAAGTTATTTGTTTCAAATATAACCGAATAGCCCGTGTTAGAACCTATCTTTTCCGCGGAAGTAAGATTGTTTCCACCGAGCTTCCATTGAGCTTGGACCGTAGAATTGACAAAAATTAGGAAACCTAAGGCAGTAAGTATAATTGTTTTCATAAAATTGAATTTAAGATAGGTGACAAGTAATGCTTATTTCAGGAGGGCAGTGAAAACAAGTTCCTAAGGTTATACTAAAAGGAACTACCAGGGTGGAGGAATCTTGCAAGCTAAAGCTTTAGGGAATCAGAATGCAAGATTAAATTTAGGAAATACTCGGTTCGGGTGCCGACTAAGTTATTCAATAATAATCACTTAACCAATATGCTTCTGGAGGATAATAGAGTAGTTATACCGCATTAATTGAGAAGCAATTTTTTCAATCCTCTTGCGGCTTATAGAAGCATTCAAGGGCTCGCCAATAATGGCTTTAAATAATCTATAAAAATGATAAGGAGAATAAAAAGCTACGGTGGAAATCAAGTCTAAAGATAGATCGGTGTCTAGATTAACCTCAATGAAATTCAAAGCAAGGTTTATGCGACGGATATAATCTTTTTGTATTTCATCGGGATGTATCCTTTTAAGAATAAGCTAGACCGCTAGCGAAAATACATTAATATGCCTATAGTCACTGTATGGATCTGAAATAGACTGGCAAGTTTGTCTTCAAAATTAATGGAAAAAGGAAATTGGAATAGCCTTGTTTTACATAAGTGTACTTATTTGATCGTGACACAGCTGTTCCCTTCACTGTTTGATAAACTTGAAAGTTTGGCGTCCCTGATCGGTTTCTAATTGCAGCCAATATAATCCGGCAGAAAGGGATGCCACATTTATTTGCAGCTTATCTTTGTCTATTTGCTCCTGCGCGTTCCATAGTACTTTCCTACCTGTAGCATCCACCACTGCGGTTTGCAGCTTGTCTGTGGGAGCAATAAGTAGCACCGTTAAAGTAGTTTTAACCGGATTAGGGTACAGACGAGTTACTAGTTCTCCTGCCTTTGCCAGCTCTCCTTCCATTTCCTGACGTTCGGCTCCCGCGACAGGTATTACTTCTAGGGCGGCCACACACGCTTTATCTACAATCGAGACAAAGCTTACATTTAAGATCCCGTCGGAAACGGAAACGGTTTTGGTAGCAACCAGGGCCTTTCTCGCTCCTCCCGCTAAGGCAAAAATATCGTAATTGCTTAACCAACTGGCTCCTTCGGCGGTCACGTTAAACTTCCGCTTCCCGCCAGCGGTATGGAAGATTTCGGCAAAATGCAGCTTCACCGTATAGGCGCCATTCTTAACCGGAATGCTGTACTGGAAGCTGCCGCCGTTGTTAGTAGCCCGCCGGTTATCCTGATAAAGCGCATCGTTACTCGTATTGGCAATAGCCGAAGCGGTAGTGGAAATGCTGGTTTCTCCGCTAAAGTAAGTATCGGCGCTAAAACTGCCCAGGGAAGTAGCCACCGCACTGCCACCCGTATTAATTCTTACGGTACTAGCTTGCCCCACGGTAATGGTGATAGTTTTAGTAGTAGAACTCTGGCAGCCCCAAATTACCCGAAAATTAAACGAATCGGTGCCGGTAAAGCCCGGGTTAGGCGTGTAGACGCGTTTAGCATTGGAACCAGTTACCGTGCCGTGTTGGGGTTGACCAGCTATCTTAAAGTCTAACGGCGTGCCGCCACCCGTGGCCGTCAGGGTAATGGCTTTCGGCGTGTTTATAGCTGTAGCAACACGCTGGGCATTCGCCACCGGATTGGCTTTTTGAATAACTAAACTACCTAAGGACTCACTACCATCCGTGGTCAGATTTAAATGACGCAACACGGTAAAAGCTCCCTCAGTACTAATTTTAAATATAGTTCCTCCCCTGTTGTTCCCGCCTCGGTTAGTTATGCCATATAAGGTGCCATTGCTGCCCTGTACTAAATCTCCACTGGGGTAACTGCCATCAGTGGCATTATCAAAATCATGCAGCACTACATACGGATTGCCACTCGGTGCTATTTTAAAGATGACACCGTATCCGCTAGCCCCGCCTTCTTGGGTCATGCCATAAAAGTTGCCATCCCGGCCTTGGATTAAACTATTCTTATAAGGATAAGCGCCATTTGTTTTATCTAAGTTTTTGAGGACGGTAAGCGTACCGGTGGGCGTCATTTTAAAAATAGTACCGTACTTTTGGCTACCACCCTGGTAAGTCATGCCGTAAAAGTTATTATCTTTTCCCCGTACCAGGCTGCCAAACGCAGAGCCACCCGTAGTGACGTAATCCAGGTGTCGCAGCACCGTAAAAATCTTGCCCGAAGGGGTGATCTTAAATATTGTACCGTAGCCATTTGTACCGCCAAATAAAGCTGTCCCGTATAAATTACCATCCGCACCCCACACCAAGCTTCCGTTAGGATGGGCGCCATCGTTGGTTTCATCCAGGTTCCAGAGCACCGTTAGGGTACCACTGGGAGAAATTTTAAAAATGGTACCAAAGCCGTACGTTCCACCATTATTAGTGGTGCCGTAAAAATTGCCATCCGGACCTTGCACTAAATTACCCTGGGGATTACTGCCCGTAGTAGCCGCATCAAAAGATTGGATAGTAGTTAAAGTATTCGTGCAAAACTTGAATACGGTGCCGTAATCCTTCACCCCTCCCTGGCGGGTCATTCCGTAGAAGTTACCATCCTGAGCCTGAATAACGCTACCGAACGGTTGAATGCCTTGTCCGCTTTCGGGAAATTGTACGAGTAAAGAAAAGGTACCAGCGGGCGTAATCTTGAAAATCGTACCCAATCCACCCGCTCCGCCTTCCAGCGTGGTCCCGTAAAAGTTACCATCCGGCCGATTAAACACTAAACTACTTCCTGAATCGCCACCGGTATTGACATCTAAATTTTTGAGCACGGTGAAAGTGCCATCAGGCGTCATCCGAAAGATAGTGCCATAGCTCGAATTACCGCCAAATGATGTTATACCGTAAAAATTCCCGTCCAGATGTTGCGTCAAACTACCTCTAGGTGAACCCCCATCTTTCCCATTATCGAAATTTTTGAGGACGGTAAAGGTACCACCCGGAGTCATTTTAAAGATCGTACCGTATACCGAAGTTCCTCCCTGCCGAGTCATCCCATAAAAGTTACCGTCAGTTCCTATAGTTAAATTATTTTGTGCGGGATAGCCCCCATCGGTATTAAAATTTAAATGCCGACGAACCGCAAAAGTACCGGTTGGGCTAATTCGGAAGATAGTGCCATAATAAAATGCTCCCCCCTTAAAAGTCATTCCGTAAAAATTACCATCGTCCGCTAACACCAAACTACCGTATGGCACTGCCCCATCCGTATCATAATATAAGTGCCGCAACACCGAGTAGGTGCCCGTAGGCGTAATACGAAAAATGGTTCCACCTCCCTTCGTGCCGCCTTCACTGGCCAGACCATAAAAGTTGTTATCCTCCCCCATAATTAAGCTGCCGAATGGATAAGCTCCGTCGGCTTTATAATCTAAATGGTGCAGAACAGTATAAGTGCCGGAAGGAGTTATTTTAAAAATCGTACCCCACCCAAGAGTACCACCTTCATGGGTCATCCCATAAAAATTTTTGTCGGGTGCCTGGAGTAAACTCCCATAAGGTGTACTGCCCTCACTAGTACCGTTAAAAGAATGCAGTACGGTAAGGTTACCGGCCGCCGTCATTTTAAACACCGTTCCGTAACCAAAGCCCCCACTGGAAGTCATGCCGTAGAAATTACCGTCCGCCGCTTTAATCAAATTTCCACGTGGCTTACTACCCGAACGAGCAAACTCCCGGTGCAGGGTAAAACCGGTCCCATCGCTTTTCATGGAAAAAGCAGTCCCGCCCTGATGCTTACCGCCCGCAGAGGTTAAGCCCACCAGTACCTCCTGCGCATGGGTGGTAGCGGCGGCTATTAAAATAACCAGGATCGTAAATACCCTTACTACATGCCGGGGGAAGGGTATGGCAGACGGAACCAGGAGTTTTTGTAGTGGGAGAGGAATCGAAAAAGAAAATGGGCGAACCGAAAAAAGTAATTTTAAAGGCATAATAAAGGAGATCAAAGTGGGATGCGGGTGTTCTAACTAAGGAAAAGCATCAATCTGCTCAGGGGTAGCAAGCTTGGAGTAAAAGGTAATTTAGCTGATTATAAAACGATTGCTACTCGAAACCAATAAGTACTCATTTTGCCAGTAGGAGGCCAGCCTCAAGCCAATTTGCGAAGAGAAACACCTAACCTACTGATGATCAAAAGGTAAGTATTTATTTCAGCTAACGCAATACTTGTTTTTAAGTATTTAAGCTGGGGGGCATCTTTATCAGATTAAAGCTTATTACTTAGGGTTGCAGTTTACATTTATAGATAAAGCAATCTAGGTACAGAACAACTTTTTATTTAAAATAATCCCGATTATACCCCATTGCTTTGTGGCTAACCCGGAAATACATTGACCCACGCTTCCTAAAAGAACCGTTTCCCCGAGATCGTACCAAGCTATTAAACATATTCTTACTTATAAGACTAGGTTGAGCGAACAGGAGGGGTGCATTGACAGGTTTTTGCAAAAAGTCCTTTTTAGGTCTTAAAACCATGGTCGTCCACGAAGATTCACTTTCTATATGTTTTTATTCCACCACTACATTGGCCGAAGTGGAAATTAGATTTTTATGCGGGTTAGCGATAAAACGGTTGATTAATTCATTGCCAAAACCCGCCCCATGCGCTTTATCTTTTATCAGCAGTAATTGCGCCTGCGGCATGGTTCGTTTTATCAGCCGATTGTAAAACGGACGGGTCCAAGGATCCAAAGCTCCGGCGGAAATAAGCGCCGGAATGCTAGAATATACCGGGGTTTTAACATACCGCGGTGCTGGTTGTACCTGCCAACAAGCGCAAATTGGGTGATTGACATTATTGAAGGGGTAACCTGCCAACCACGGCAGGATCTTATCTTGTTCCTTAATCTTCTCTGGATTAGAAAAAGCTATTTGTTCCGAACAATAAACCGAGAGCCGCATGCCGTAGGACAGACTTTTGTTGCCGGAGAATTTACCCCTTAATACCTGCTGCACATATTTTTCGTGTTGACCACTCACCAGATCCGCGATTACTTCTGGTACCTTTTGATACTCAGAAGTAGTCAGGCGATCAAAGATAGCGTCTAGCAACTCATTCTTTGAATACAGAAGGGTGTGCTTGGGCTGGTTTGCTGTTTCCTGAAAAACAATCTGGAATTTCTTGCCGGAGATTTGCGTGAAGTATTCCCGGTAACGCTGCTTTAGATTGGGAAAACGCGCGTTTTGCACCGAATCAGCGGCCAAGTTATCGAATAGGTAGTTAAGCGCTTCCTCATGATTAAATAAAGCGTGTTCTTCATAATTTACATATCCGGGCAAAGGGGAGTTCAACAACAAAGATTTTATCCCATTGGGATGATTGCGGGCTACCGTCAGCATCAAACCTCCACTATAAGAAATACCCAGTAAAGTCAGCGAATCTATTTTCAAGGCTTCCTTTAAGTCCTTAATATCGGCCGCGGATTCCACGGTATTGTAGGCCGATAAGTCAATTCCTTGTTTGATCAATTTCTTTCTACACTTGGTTACGGCTAGGGCCACCAGGCTATCTTTGGATCGATGGCGCAGGTAAGCGTTCTTAATGGCTTCATCGATCCCTTCACAATCGAGACAGGGAACAGCGTTTTTGGTGCCGCGTTGATCAAAGAGCAGAATGCCGCCAAAATCTAACCAACCGGAACGGTAAGTAAGACTGTCTCCGACTGGTATGGTGGCGTACCCGGGGCCACCGGTGGTATAAAGCGTTATGTTTTGGGTAGAATCTTGCTGGGGTTGCCGCGCAAAAACGAACGGGATTTTTACTTTATTGCCGCGGGGTTTCTGGCGGTTCTCGGGCACGACTAAATAGCCGCATTTGGTTTTCAAACGACTGTCTACCTTCATTAAACAAGGACAAGGTTCAATGACGGAAAGAGGATGTTGGGCAAGAGCAGAACTTGCAGTAATTAAAACCAGTACCAGGAATAAGCCGAAAACCTTCATAAAGAGGATGTATTTCCGGCAAAGAAAAGCGAAGGAAAACGGCGGGTAAAGTAAAAATCGGACAATCAATCCGGAAGCGTTTGGGTAGTTAGATGAGCGCCGGTAAAACGTTTAACTTCCTTGGAGAAATGCGCAAAATCATAATACCCGAAATCATAGGGAGAGAAAGAGTGTTTATTTTTTTTATAAACGGAGAGTGCCTCCCGACAACGGGTGACTAAAAAGAAATCTTTGGGATTGGTGCCAATGGCTTTTTGGAAGTATCGGTAAAAGGTTTTTTCGGACACGTGCAGCTGACCAGCCAGCTCCTGCAACTTCGCTTCCATGCTGGATTGGGAAAACAAGGCAATAGCCTTTTGGATGGTAGCCACGTAAAATTGATTTGGAAAATTCTTCTGCAGTTTGGCGAGGAAAAGGTCTTCTAAGAAAAGGGCTTTGTCATTTAACGTGGGTAATCCTTTCACCTTCTGGATAACATCTGAGCCCAAGAGATCATGGGCATTAATCACACTAGTGCCAATGGTAGCTTGGCTATAACCAAAGATAGCTTCAAAACCCATGGGTAGAAATTTAATGGTGAAAATATTATCAGTGGGAAAATTCTTGCGTTCCAAAGTGGTACTGCGTAGTACTAAGATGTCAGCGGCCTGATCCACTTTTACTAAGCTACTATCATTGAGCAATTGATAAGGAGCTCCCAGGTTCAGCCAGATGGTAGGGGTGAAGCTAGGGAACAGTTTGACACTAAACCGCTCTTCCTGAATGTAGTGATGAGTGGCTTCTAAGGAAGTTTCGGAGAAAAATTCAATATAATCCATCAACTCCGGACAAGGTGTGCGGAACAAATAAAGCTTTCGGATGTCATCAAATATCTCCGTCATCAATAAGTCGAGGGTAGGGCTTGCCTCCGGTTAATATACTTAACATCTGGTTATATTAAGAAGATCTTAGAAAAAGTTAGTTGTCTAGTAAAAGTACCAGAAAAAGCGATCCAGACAAACCCGTCTAGGAACATTTATATTGTTCAATGGGGAAGCTACCACGTACGAGGTATTGGCGAAGAGGGGAAAATTAGAAAACTTCAGCCATGCCGCAGAGCCAAGTAGAATGACAAAGGTTGAGGCTTGCACTTTTGCCCCTTTTTTCTTCGTTTGTACGGTTTGTGACAATGCCCGCTAACACTTTTGCGCTCGGAGTGGTTGCCAACTGAGATATATAATTATTTTCGGGAAAAGAAGATTGCCGGCGATGAACTCGCCGGCAATCTTGCTTAGGGGATGGTGGAGGTAGGTTATTTTTCGAGTATATCTTTCAACTGGATCAGTTCCTCGTTAACTAGTTCCATTCCCTTTTCAAAATCGGCACTGGGCATTGGGTCCGGTTTGGTAAAAGTGATGAGGAAATGAGCGCCTTCATGGCCGACCACTACCCGGCAGGGAACGAGCCAATGCCCTTCAGCCGGATCAAGAAACTCATGATCGAGGATTCCCAGCGCTTGATTAGCGTTCATCCTCACTTTAGACACTCCTCTGGGGCCAGCCAGGAACCAATAGCCATTTTCCCCTTTTTGAGCATCTTGGACATTATGAATGGCCCATTGCGGCCATTGGGAGAGGTCGCTGACATAGTTCCAAACCTGGTCTGGATTGGCTTTAATGTTGATGGTTTTGGTTAAGGTAAATTCCATGGTCGTTTGAACGTTAGTGCTGCCTATTCCTCACAGGAATAACACAACGGTTAGTAAATGTTTGCTGGGGCTAAATTCAACCTTTCTCCTGTGCCGTAATTGTAAAAAATCGTTTTATGGCAGGGAGAT
Organism: Adhaeribacter arboris; assembly: GCF_003023845.1. Taxonomy (NCBI): domain Bacteria; kingdom Pseudomonadati; phylum Bacteroidota; class Cytophagia; order Cytophagales; family Hymenobacteraceae; genus Adhaeribacter; species Adhaeribacter arboris. Next base: position 135,605 of record NZ_PYFT01000002.1, read on the forward strand.
TTGGGAAGATAATTGCTGGTTAAATGGCCGATAAAGCGGGGTTTGTTGGTCCAGCCTAAACCAGCTACTCTACCACAAGCTTAAGGTGCTGGACGCTTGTAGCTGCCCTCAGCCGAGCTAGGTACACCCCTTTGGGATACGGAGCCGCTTGCCATTCTACTTGCACTTTTTCACCGGCCTTGGCTTTGCCGCTGGGCAACTGGCTCACCAACTTACCCGATAAATCATAAATCGCTAAAGTATAGTCTTGATCCTGCTCGAAAGTAAATTCCAAAGTAGTCTTCTCCGCGAAAGGATTGGGGTAGTTCTTAAACACGGGGGCATGGGTTTCTTCCATCGCTACTTCTGCTCCCGGTAGGCTCAAGCGAGCTACAGCAGCTTTGCTGATCTGGATAGTAATAAAACCCACAATGGCGGTAGCCGGATCGGCAGCATCGGTGGTACTCGTCAGGTTGTTATCATAGATTACCTGATTGCCTTTATCTTTGTTCCAGATTTTGATGCGAAACTTATCCGGACGGCCATCGATAAGAGAAACTAAGAAACCGTAATTACCCTGACCGTTGAGCTTGCCTTTACCCGTATAGCGCGCTTTGGTGCCCGCGACCGTTAAAGTCTCGTAGCTGGTACTGGCAAAAGCCATTTTTACTTTACCAGCTTGAAAGGCGAACAAGGTGCTGCCTTCGGGTAGGCTGGTGCCTTTTTTGTAGCGGGCATACAAGCCAAACACGGCGGACCCGGTGAGCTTGAAATCGGCTTTATAGGCTTGTTTGGGCGAAGCAAACCCCCCGGCCCCGGTAATCGCCCCCGACTCGTACACAACCACGTATTCGTAAGTAGTTGAAGTAGCTTGACCGCAGGCGTCGGTGACGGTAAGAATAGGAGAATAGGTACCGGCTTTGGTATATTTATGGTTGCCGCTGATGGTGCTATTATTAAGAGCAGCGGGGGAAGTACTGCCATCGCCCCAGTTCCAGGTGGCGCTATTAACGGTGCTGCCCGAGAAAGGAACACTTACGTTAAAGCTGGTATTTACCGCTACTGGTGCGGTAGGAGCGGTAAACGCCCCTAAAACAAGAGAAGATTTCACCGTTAAGGTAGCACTCTCGGAAGTGAGCGAGGTATTCTTGTTGGTCAGTATAACCGAGTAAGCGCCTTCATCTTCCGGACTTACCGCCTCTATCGAGTAAGTAGGGCTGATAGCACCATCAAGGTTAACCCCGTCCTTTTGCCATTGGTACTTCAAATTAATCCCGATAGCTTCTACCCGGAAGGTAGCCTTTTCGCCGCTGCACAAAGTAGTAGTCTGGGGTTGGGAAGTGATACTGGGGGTGCAGGTAGCCTCTACTTCGGCTAGACTGTTGCAGTTGGCGGCATTGTTGGAAAGGTAAACATTACCTTTAGCCGCCTGGATCACAGACTGCAACAGACAACACTGGGAGAGTTGGGGATTTCCTGAAATAGTAAGAGAGCTAATGGAGTTAAGTTTTTCCAGGCCGGTTAAGTTGTTCAATCTGCCGTTACTATAAATGGTGAAATTTCCTACGGAAGTCAGGTTTTTTAATCCGGCTAAAGAGGTTAAATTAGCGTCACTCCAGATTTCAAGGGCTCCACCCACGGTAGTAAGGTTTTCTAACCCGGCTAAACTGGTTAAATTAGCATTATTTAAGATTTGCAAGCTTCCGCGTTCACCCAGGGAAGTTAATTTTTCCAGGCCAGTGAGGCTATTTAATTGCGTGTTGTAACGAATGCTAATCAGTTCTACCACGGAAGTCAGGTTTTCCAATCCCGCTAAGCTCGTCAAAGCATAATAATTATTATTAAGGTCGAGCCTTTTTAAGGAAGTCAGCTTTTCGAGTCCCGCTAAGTTAGTAAGGTAACTAAAACTAATATTCAGCTCGCCGAGGGAGCTCAGGTTTTCCAGTCCCGCGAGAGTAGTTAAATGGGTATTGGCATTTAATTCTAATCTTCCTCCCACGGAGACTAGATTCTTCAGCCCTTTTAGGTCTTCTAATTGCTCGTGATAACGAATAATAAGATCCTTCTCGATGGTGGTCAGATTCTCCAGCCCGGTTAAGCTACTTAAAGCAGTATTGCCAATATAGAGGGAACCTACTTTCTTTAAACTGGCCAGCGAATGCAGATTAGAAATTGTATTGGTATACCCCGTAATGCTGAGGTCACCCGTCACTTCGGAATAGTTGAAAGCATCTACTTCGGCTTGGCTCGTGAGGCTAATATCCCCCTCGTACGTTTGCGCTTGCAGCAGACCCGGATACAGCAACAAGCTAACCAGTAAGTAATAATAGAACTTGAACCAGCCTGTTGGCCACCACTTGGAAGTATTTGCCGGCGGAGTAGTTTTGTCTTGCGGAAAGGGGAATGGTAAAGACATTTTCATTAGCTTGTGAAGTTTAAGGATGGAAAAAAGGAACCTCACAAAGGTTGCAGCAAAGGCAGAAAAAGGCAGTAACCCACGTTACCAATGTGGTAAATGAGGTTACCTGGAGTAGATTTTATTACTTTTTTAGTTAATTATTCGCTTTGGCGGGCAAATTCCCTGGGGCTCATCTGGTACACCTCCCGGAAACATTTGGCAAAATAAGGCGGACTGTCGAAGCCTACGCGGTAAGCGGTTTCGGAGCTGTTCAGTCCTTCCAGTAAGAAAAAGGTGGCCCGCTTGAGGCGGTAATTACGGATAATATCACCGGCCGGTAAGCCCACCAGTGCTTTGAGCTTACGATGTAAATGCACCCGACTCACGTTCAGCTCTTCGGCTAATTGTTCTACTCCGAAAGAAGTATCATCCAGTCTTGCTTCTACCACCTGGTAGAGTTTTTCCAGAAAAGGATCTAAGGGAGTGGGTGGAGGAGAAGTAGTCGGCGTATTGGCGGGACGAACTAACTCTTGTTGCAGGTACTGCTGGTAACGGCGCTGGCGCTGGAGCAAATTATGGAGGCGCAAATTTAGTTCCGGCACGTGGAAGGGCTTGGTCAGGTAATCGTCAGCCCCCCGGGTAAGCCCTTCCAGGCGGCTGTCCATAGCCGCTTTCGCCGTTAGCAAGATGACCGGAATGTGACTGGTGCGTTCATCGGTTTTGAGTTGGTGGCAGAAAGTGTAGCCATCCATCACCGGCATCATCACGTCACTAATCACCGCGTCCGGTAATTCGGCCAAGGCTTGCTCCAGTCCTTCGGCCCCGTTGGTCGCCCGACTAACTTGGTAGTGGGAAGGCAGACTATCTTGAATAAAATCAGCTAGCTCCGGATTGTCTTCTACCAGTAAAATCAGCGGCACCTCTTTCATACCATTCTGGATCGGGACGGATTGCTCGTTGCTGGATAGGGAGGCGACCTCTACCAGGTTGGATACTGGTTCCGTGGCCGGTTGCAGGGGCAGCCATACCCGGAACGTTGTTCCTTTTCCAAGCTCACTTTCTACGGTGATTTGTCCGCCCTGAAGTTCCACTAGTTCTTTCACCAGGGATAAACCAATCCCCGTTCCGTTAGAGGAACTACCCGCTTTATCGCCATTCACCTGGAAAAACCGATCAAAAATATACGGGAGTTTTTCTGGGGGTATGCCCAGGCCGGTATCGGTTACGGTTAAAAGTACTTTATCTATCACTTGTAGCGAAACGGTTATTTGTCCTCCTGCTGACGTAAACTTTAAGGCATTAGCTACTAAGTTCGAGAGAATGCGTTCTAGTTTACCGGCGTCGAACCAGTAATCCCCGGATAGGTCACTTTGGTAAGTTAATGGAATTGATTTATCAGCGGCTTCTTGCTGAAATAATTGCAGGGTTTGCGCCACCAAGTCCGTAAGATTACCCCGCAACTCCTGGACGGGGAGCATTTGCGCTTCTAATTTAGAAAAGTCTAGTAACTGATTAATTAATCCCAGCAACTGCTGGGCGTTTCGCTGGATCAGCCCCAACCGTTTGCGGTAAGGCGTACTTGCTAACTCGTGTATTAGCCCTTCTAGGGGCGAGAGGATTAGCGTTAAGGGGGTGCGGAAATCGTGGGTGATGTTGGTGAGAAAGCGGGATTTCAGCTCATCGAGCTCCCGTAACTGCCGGGCCTCCTGTTGTCTTAACACCACCGTCTGTTGTAAGCGTAAGCGGTTAACATACAATCGAGTCCCATACCAAATCATGCCGCTCAACAAAAATCCATAGAGGAGATAAGCCCACCAGGAGCGCCACCAAGGCGGCGTGATAATAATGGTTAGTTGGCGCACGTACGGGCTCCAATGTCCGGAAGTATTGGAAGCATTTATCCGCAGCGTATACTCCCCCGGGGGTAAAGCCGTATAAACAGCTTGGGGTTGCTGGCTTTTCACCCACTTATCATCAACGCCTACTAATTGGTAACGATACTGGTTCTTACCGGGACGATTATATTGCAAGGCCGCAAAACTAGCCGTGATAAAATTCTGATTGTAGGGTAAAATCAACTCCTTTACCGTGTGTATAGGCTGGGTAAGCAGCGAATCTTTCCTGGTTTCCACTACCCGGTTATTAATTTGTAACTCGGTTAGTTCTACTTGAGGTTTAAACAAATCATCCTGGAGCCGGGTGGGTTGGAAAACGGTAAATCCTTCTACCCCGGCCATGATCATCTGACCGGTAGTGGGTAACTGCAGGTAGTGGAACCGATTAAATTCATTGGCCAGTAATCCATCTTCGGTGGTATAGACCTGCGTTTGGAAAGTTTTCCGGTTCATCCGGCACAGCCCCTTATTGGTGCCCATCCACAGATAGCCTTGCTCATCCGGTAAGGCGGAATAAATGACGTTATTAGGTAAACCCTGTTGCTCAGTGATCCGTTGGCATTGACCCGTGCGTTTATCGAAGGCACACAAACCACTGCCAAAGGTGCCGATCCATAATCGGTTAGAATCACTAGGATCTTTGGATAAACAAAACAAAGCATTATTGCTTAAGCTGTTCCGCTTTTTAGGCTGGTGCGAGTACTGCCGTAACTTTCCTGTTCGTCGATCGAGTCGAAACAAACCCCGTTCTTGCGTAGCTAACCAGAATGCTTCATTGTCCGCTACCATTTGCACTACAGATTGCGTTCTCTCTAAATTATATTGGTAAGAAGACATAAGCCATTGGCGTTGCTGGGGATCATACCACCAAAACCGGGTATCATGTAGCACCCACACACGCCCTTGTTCGTCCGTGGATAGGGGACTAACCTCCTGCACAAAGGAAACCGGGAAATTTACTTTCTTCGTTTGCCGGGTTTTTAAATTAATGTGATAGAAGGTGGAACTGCCCACATTGAGCCAAATTGCCCCCTGCTGATCCAGGGTGGAGCGGAAATGGTAATAATCATTATCTTTGAGATAGGGCCGTACTAAGGTGGCGGGAACCCTCAGGTACTCAACAAGCAAATCAGTATGAAAGTTAGTTTGGTAGCGGGCCGTTTGAAAACCATCCGAGCGCAAATCATACTTGCGCACCCCCATGCCATTCGTGCCTAACCATAAAACATCCGACTGATCAATAAACAGGCTCCGGCAAAATCCCGTTTGTGCCGTGAGGTTGGTCAGGAACTCCGGTCCGCTCTCGTCGGTAAAGCGAAACAAACGATCCCGCTGGTTAAAGTAAACGACTCCATGGCGATCCGTAGCAAAACGCACGCCCCAGACTAAATCTCCTTCGTCAGACAATTGGTAGGAGCGGATTTGTTTGGCTTGGGGATTAAAGCGGATGAAGTAGTTGGCGGAACCAATCAGGATCTCCCCGTTGGGCCGCAGGTAAAGGGCATGCAGGTCTAGCTCCGGTAGCGCCAATGGCGTTTCTGATGCTAGTCGATAATGAGCGAATTGCTCTGTTTTTTCTTCGTATTGGTCGAGGCCAGCATCGGTAGCTAGCCAGATATTACCGCTTATATCCTCGACGATACTTCGGATGCGGTTACTCCCGATAGAATGGGGCTGGTCAGCTTGGTGGCGGAACCAACGTACTTGACCGGTTTGGAGGTTAAAACAAAGCAAACCTTGGCCATCAAACCCCAGCCACAAACGATTCTGCCGGTCGGGATAACAGTGTTGAATATGAATTCTAGTCCGGTTCTGCCCGGGAAAAATTTGCTCAGAAAAGTTTTGAAAGGTCTCTGATCGAGGATTAAACCGCACAACTTGGCCCAGTTCGGAAGTAATCCAAATATATCCCTGGGGATCGAGTTGTAAAGATTGAAGATCGGAAAAAGATAAAGCGGAGGGGACATTGGACTCCGGACGGAAAACTTTAAACCGATTCCCATCGTAGCGGCACAGACCGTCGCGAGTGGCCATCCAGATAAAACCTTGTTGATCCTGCACAATACCCGGCACAAAGCCTTGGGGTAAGCCTTGCCGGTCGGTAATTAGTTCGGGCGGCGGCAGGTCACTCTGCTGCCCGCGGGCAGATAACCAAAAAAGGTTTACCACCAGTACGAGCAGTAACCATTTCCACATCGGGTACATATTCTAGTAACTTGCCTGAACCTCTAAGTAGACGAATAAGTTATGCTTGAAATAACAAAAAAGCAAATAGAATTAAACCAGATACCTTATTGAAATTTAATTGTATAATGAAAAAGTTAATAAATCAAGTAGGATTTATCGTGCTATTATCAATGAGCTTATTTAGCTGTAATACTCATTCTTCTCAAAAAGCGGGATCATTGGTTCAGCCACCACTATTAGAAGGTACTTTAAAGTCTGCTACGGGAGAGGAACTGCGTTATAGTTTTAACAACGTGATTCATACGTTGATCATCCAGTACCAGGGAGCAACCAGCACCTTAACCGCGCAACCGACTGGTTCCGGAATAAAGTACGCCAATGAAGAGTATGTCTATAGCGAATGGCAGGGGAAATCTACTCTGCAAAAGAACGGTAAAATCATCTTTGAAGCCTCAACAAATTCAGGAAAGCAGAAGTAAAGTGCTTAATTTTCAAAAATCGAAAAAGCGGCAGGTACTGCAATCAGAAGAATGTCAAGTTTAAAAATTGGTTGTGCTCAACGTTTTTAAGACGGGTCAGCCAAAAAAAATCTTGTAAAACAACCGAATAAGTGAATAAAAAAAGACCTGTTCGCAGCAGGTCTTTTCTTTCTCTTTTATATCTTAAATGCCTATCTCACAAACTAAACTAAAAAGCTGATTCTTGAGACGGGTGGAAGAGATACCAGTCCGGCCATGGTTAAACTGCTACAACCAAAGCAAGGCGTTGAATCAAGTAATTTAGCGGATCCATACTACTGCGACCGGCTGCTCCCTAGCCAGGTTAGCTCCACTTATTTCCAAGGGAAAGAAAGCCAAAATAGGGAATTTAATTTTACTCGCTATTTCCTTGCTTTTTCCCGGCAGTTCCCTTACTTTTCCCTAAATAGCACGTTCCCAATAATTTCCCGCTATTTCTTGCTTTTTGTAGACTTTCCTTAATCCCAATTCGCGTCCGTTAACTTATACCTTTATTTTCCTGCCTACTGTATTTCAGCAGAGTAGAAACGCTTCCGTGCTTCTCATTGGGAAAGGTAGTTTTTATGATAAAAGATAAAAATTCCCCGTTTTATTTCTCTCCTACTTACCCGCTTCTGGCGGAAGACAGAGAGAAAGTAAAAAATTAAAGAACTTACTCCCTGCGTAAAAATTTAACCCTAACTGCGATAATCATGAAAAACTACTACTTATTACTGGTGTCTTTTATCTTCCTGCTCGTCGGTTGTCAAGATGCGGCCGAACTAGCGGTTCCCGCCCGGAGTGCTGACCACGTGGTTACTAGCTTACAAAGTGTGACTACCGTCGAGGGCTTCACCACCCCCATGTCCTGCACCACCGAAACCTTACCTACCGGTGAAATCTACCAGATCTGTAAACCAGCCAATTGGAACGGGGAACTCATTATCTACGCCCACGGGTATATTTCCGAATTTGAACCCTTACAGCTGCCAACGGAAGCGAGTAAATACGCCCCCTTGTTCGTCAGCCAAGGCTATGCATTCGCTACTACCAGTTACAGTCAAAACGGGCTCGCCATTCAAACCGGGATTCAGGATATCATTCGGTTGCGGGAAAAGTTTATTCAAGCTAACGGGCAACCGAAACACATCTATTTAACCGGCGCTTCAGAAGGCGGGATTTTGACAACTTTAGCGCTGGAACGTTACCCCAACCTGTTTAGCGGTGGCTTGTCGTTATGTGGGCCCTGCGGCTATTTTCAGGGCCAGATTAATTATTACGGGGATTTCCGGGTCTTATTCGATTATTTCTTCCCGGGGGTGCTACCAGGAAACGCCATTACCATCCCGGACGAGTTAATTGCTAACTGGCAGACGAAATACGTGCCGGCCGTTCTTAAGGCACTGCAGCAGAATCCGGTTGCTACCCTAAAGCTGCTGCGCACTTCCTTGGCGCCTTACGATGCCAATGATCCCACGACGATTGGCCAAACGGTGCTTGGCGTGCTGCGCTACGATGTTGTTTATTACCGCGACGCGTACCGAAAACTGGGGGGACAACCCATTGATAACCGCACAAGAATCTATTTTGGTACGGGTAGTATTGCCGAAGATTTCCGTTTGAACGCCAAAGTGCAGCGTTTTAAGGCGGACCGGACGGCTACTGAAACCATTAAAAAATATTACGAAACGAGCGGTAACCTAAAGAAACCTTTGGTAATGGCGCATACGAGCAAGGACCCCATTATACTAGCCTGGCATTTGCCCCTTTACCAGGCGAAAACTTATCTGAAAGGTACTAATGGCTATTTCACGGGTATACCGGTTCAACGCTACGGGCATTGTACCTTTACCGATGCCGAGATTGTGACGGGATTAGGCTTATTGCTGCAAAAGATCCAAGGTCAGCAAAGCCAAGCCGAGTTGGTGTTAGCCCAGACTGGGGACTCGTCGGGTAAAATCATTCAGGCGGTACGGATAATCCGTTAGGTAATCGGCTGGATAGTAGAGGTAAGACCATGGAATACGGAGAGACGATCCGCCACCCAATAGACTTAACAAAACCAAGTCTAGTGGGTGGCGGATCCCTTTTTATAAGTCTCTCCTATAATCGCCATTAAGCAAAGCAGGAGCGGTTTTAGGTCCGCTGAAGGGGAGTTGTCCTATCCTAAACGGCCTGTTCATCCAGGAGGAATTTACTTTAGGTAAATTTTAAAGTAGTGGGATTTCCTGTTCCGGCAACCTGAATTTACTTCCTTAGATCTATTAGGATTACAATTAATTAGCTCTTGTTCAGCAATCGCTATAGCCGTAATGCTAGGTTAGTGGCAACTAAAATTTTTAGATTTCTATGTCTATTGTGAATCACGGTCTGTAACGCAGTTTATAAAATGATTAGGTAGCATGAATCCACTATTTCAAACATTGGTAACTGGCGCGACTTATGCAGGCTCTTTTCACCATAGTAGTATAAATTATACTTTACTGTTGATTGCTATTTTGCCTCATTTAATGGGAAGGGAGCAGCTGGCGAAAAAAAACCAGAGTAGTTGGCTTTGGACTTTGCTTAGTTCTACTTTAATTCAAATAAGCCTTTGGTTTTTGGTGAATGCCATTGGAATATCTTTGATCTGGAATGCCTTAGCTGGATTTAACTTGCTCTTTTTCACAAGAAATAACTATTTACTGGCATACTTAAAAAGGTTGTTTTTCCTGAGTGGCTTTACAATCATATTTATGGCAATCGTCTATTACTTAATTATCTTTCCGGTAATAACCACTATTGCTCACGTGATAGCAATTCTATTGGGAGTTGGTTTGTACTTTTTGTATAGAGGCCGATAATAGTAGACCCTGTTCAAATTGCTACTAACTAGCGAGTAGCTATTTGAAAGTATATCCAATATCCATTGACTCTATATCTGTAACTAGATTAAACAATATGAAAAGGTAACAGGAGCCTTTGGAGAGCCTTCGAATAAGCGAGAGCTAAAAAGAAATAATATCCATTCCTCGGTATTTTTTGTTAAGCCTACCTGGTCATAAGGGGGTAGGTAGCGCAACACCAGTAGTCATCTTGTTTTCGATTCATCCGAACAAACTTTATTACTCATCGTTTCTACAGTTTTTAAATTATAAAACGAAGGAAGACATGTTTCATCACGTGAAAGAATTACAGTTTAATGCCCGCGTATCTAAGCCAGATCCTCGGTTTGCGAACCTTTTATTAGAGCAGTTTGGCGGAGAAAACGGGGAATTAGCGGCGGCCATGCAATATTTCACCCAAGCATTTGCGGCCAAACAGCCTTATCCGGACAAATATGATATGTTAATGGATATTGCTACGGAAGAGTTTAGTCACTTAGAAATTGTGGGGGCTACTATCCAGATGCTGCTCAAGGGCGTAAACGGCGAGTTAAAAGATGCGGCCGATCAGTCGGAAATTATGGAAGTACTCAATGGGAAAGCAGCGAAAGAAAATGTCATTCACCAGGCGTTGGTAAATCCGCAATTAGGGGTATTAAGTGCGGGCGGGCCTCGTTTAACCAATAGCCAGGGCATTCCCTGGTGTTCGGCCTATATTCATTCTAATGGGGATTTAACCGTTGATTTACGTTCGAATATAGCCTCTGAATCGCGGGCGAAACTGGTCTACGAATACTTAATGCAATTCACCGACGATCCTTATGTGAAAGAGACCTTATCTTTTTTAATGACCCGAGAAATTGCTCATTATGAAATGTTCGAAGCGGCTTTAGCTACTATTAAGCCTAATTATCCGCCCGGGGTGTTACAAGCCGATCCGCGTTTCACCAACCAGTACTTCAATCTATCCCAAGGGGAAAGTGTGCGGGGTCCCTAGAACGAAGGAGAAATGCCGGTAACGGGTAAGAGTTGGGATTATATTGCCGATCCGATTGGCCACGTAAAACAAACGGAAGGTTTGCAAAACCAGGAAAAAGGCATCGCCAAAGAAATGAAGCTTACCGAGAAATTGAATAAAGAATTAAGTAAAGTTAAAAGGGCCGAAATAACCAGTGCGGAACCAGAAGGGGTGGCTCAATGGAGTAATTATAAGGTTCAGGACTCGGAATAATTTCTAAGTAATTTACCGATTTCTCTGCCTCCATTACTTTGAAAGGATGGCGCTGGTCAATAAGAAGATCAGCGCCATTTCTATCCGGAATCCACCTGTACCAGTCAATCAGATTAACTTGCCGGAGAGGGCATGCTTAATTTTCCTAGGAGATACACTAGACTAATTAACTTAGAAGCAAAATTGAACCAGGAAGCCCGCTATACCATGTTTGACAAAATGATTTAACTTTTAAGTTTTTCAATATGTCGGTAAGCAATGGCCCGTATTTCGAAATATTTGCCTAATATGTCTTTTATGCTAAGTAGGATTTAGAACTAATTTCTTCAGACCAACTAAGGAATACTTTTATACTGTTATATAATTTTATTAAAATCAATTATTTCTTATATGATTGGTCTGAACTTAACCTTTTTGTTCTTCACTTGAAGTCAAACCAGTTTTTTGGTCTTTAATGTCTTTAGGACCTCTCCATCTTTTTGACTCTGAACTGGTACGGGAGTAACTGCGCCCAAGTCTTTTCGTTTTTTCTTGCCTTTCAGTTTCAGTTCTACCTATAGAAATAGACAATTCTTTGCCCAATCCTACAGACACTATTTTCTCTAATGTATCTAATTCAATACCAGAGCGACCATTTTCAATCTTAGAAATATAGGTTTTAGTTGTTCCGCTACGTTCTGCTAACTGATCCTGAGTTAGCCCAGCAGATTTTCTGGCCTCCCGTAGGAGCCGCCCATATTTATTTTTATAAGGAGCCTCATAATCTTCGCCAGAATCATATAAAACAACCGGGTCTAAATCTAATGGGGCTTCTTTCATCTCGCCAAGCTTTTCGAAAGATCGAAATTTGACCTTGATGTTAGGCCACGCTAATGTGTGGCTTTCGTTGACTACTACTTGTTGAAATGCATGAATATCCTTAAGAGCATATTTAGGATCAGTTTCTGACACATTGTGAAGCCTTTTACCAAAATCAATAGTTTTATATTCACCCGTATTAAAAACACAGGTAATCTTAAATCCATCTATTTGATGAATTTTTAAAATCCTTGGTACTTTAGTTGACTTTCTCATTTTAATTCTGGGTTAAATTCAAAGAAGATCTCTTCTAGCATTGTCTGAATTCCTTCTTGCTTTGCCCATTTTATTACTTTCTTCCGTTGTTGAGGAGGTATACTGCCTCTGTAAGTTCCTAGTGTTCTTATTACTATTAATTCCACTCTTTCTCCATAAGTAGCATGAAAATGAGGGGGTAAATGTTCATCATAATAAATGTCGATTGTTATTCCCTCAAATCTTATTAACTCGGGCATATACCTTTATACTCATTGAACATAGTAAAGTTATCTAATTGGCTAACAAAATTCAAGCACCATTTTTTAGAAGTTAGTGAATGTAAACTTTAAAAAATTGTTGTGAAAAACTAGCTCTAATGAATTATAAAATTTCCTGGTATTAAAACAGTTCTATAGAAATATATTTACACTAGTTAAAGGCTGGTTTTTTAAAGGGTAAGTGGGCAGCTTTTACTTATGTCAAAGAGCTAGAAGGAATCATCCAAGGAAGAGCAGAAATAGGTGGACAAAAAAAACTTTCTATTTTTCTGCTTAAAAAAGGCGGTTTTTCGGGCTTTTGGCTGGTTAGAAAAACTGGGCAAAAAAGAGTAGTTTTATTCTGTATTCACGTATAATAGCTTCTTTCAAATCGATCCTCAATGAAGGAAATCTTGTTTTACAGGAGGTAAGTAGTCATTTTATTAGCGGTTTAAAGGCGTAGTCTATTCGTTAGGAAATTTTACCTCCTATAACCTGTATATTCCTCAATGAGACTGCTATCTTTAAGGCTTCTAATTGCATTAATTACCCGATGGTCTTTTATCAATCATCCTGCCTAGAAATTTATTACGAAGAAACTTATAAGTTTGTCGAGACCCGCTGGCTGCGTTTTGCCTCTAGTCAGGAGTACCGCGCATCTTTAGCGGCTTACTTAGAAATTATCCAAACCCATGAAGTAAGAAGATGGTTGGGCGATTATCGGCAGGCTCGCGTCGTCCGTTTGGAAGACCAACAATGGGCAGCGCTTACCTGGGCGCCCTCCTTCTTCTCTCAGGCCGGAAATATCGAACGCATGGCAAAAGTTAATGCTCGGGATATCGCTAGTCAAATTAGCGCGCACAACATGAAAAGGGATCTCAATGAAGATAAGCTCCCCTTTCTTTTTCAAGAGTTTGACAATTATGACCAGGCCCGAGCCTGGGTGCTACAATAAACGTTTGCCGTTGATGAAACCTCGCCTGACCAAAGCTAGACCCTTTATGCCCGTTCGAATCAGTCCTTCCCTGCAGCTATGATATTATATCCGGATGCCTTGCTGGCTTTAGAGTATGAGATGAGTACCGATATTCTAACGGTGCCGTGGCCCAACTTAACCGGGGCCGCGCTGCCGGAACTGGAGGTAGCCCTAACCAAATTGATTGATGCGATCAAGCACTATGATGTAAAAAGATTGTTGATTGATTCCCAGAATAGTAGAGTAGACATTCCCCAAGAGATCTATAAACCGGTCATATTTGGCCTCATCCAAGCTTTAACCAAAACGCGCTTAACCAAAATGGCCCGGGTATTACCCGAAGATGTTTTAAGAGAAAGGCAATTACGAAGCTATAATGCCGAAATGGCCAGTAAAAATATGTTTACTTTCCAAACCGGTGAGTTTGCCACCCGAGCGGCTGCTCGCCATTGGTTAAGCGAAGCGGAAGAATTTATCAGATAGCTACATAGGCGAGATAGCGATAACAAGTTGCCCGGGAAATGCCCAGAATCTTCGCTATTTCTTCTGGCCTTTTATCCGATTCAAATAAAACTTTCGCGGACTTGGCTTTTTCGATAGCTTCGGGCGTTAAACCCGCCGGCCTCCCGCCGGCTCTCCCCCGCGCTTTAGCGGCGACTAAACCCGCTTGGGTTCGCTCCTTGATAATCTCGCGCTCAAACTCGGCCAGTGAAGCAAAGATGTTAAAAGTAAAGCGCCCGGTGGGAGTAGCGGTATTAATCCCATCCTGTAAACTCACCAAGTCCACTCCCCTTTTCTGAAACTCGGCTACCAGATCAATCAAGTCCCTTAAGGATCTACCCAGCCGGTCCAGCTTCCAGACCACGAGGCTATCCCCGGGGCGGAGGTGCTGCAGGAGCCGGTGGAGTTGGGGCCGGTCTTTGGATTTACCGGACATCTTTTCCGGAAAGATCTCCAAGCAGCCAGCGCTTTTAAGCGCGTCCAGCTGCAGGTTTAAATTTTGATCCTGGGTGCTGACCCGGGCGTAGCCGATTTTCATATTTGTCTCACGAATGCCATCTCAAATATACCAAATTATATTTGATTGGTGAGATGGTCATTTGATACAGTTTTTAGCCCAAAAATGGCTGTTTTTGGTGAGTAGATTTTCATCTCGTAAAACGGTCGTGGCTGTTGCACAACTCCCTTTTGAGCCGCGTCCTATTTCCCTATCTGAACTCAATGCTGCTCCTAATAGTGCTCTCTTAGTGGAAAAACAGCTTAGTAAAAGCAAAAGAATAGCTGCTAAAAGCAGATTCTTGATTCTTTTGAAGTGCCAAAGCTTGGCTGATCGCTTTCACCGGTTTAAACTTCAGATATTTCTTCAAGTTAAAAGCAGTGGTGGCCAGCAGCATCACCTTGTGAGCCCCGGCTTTACCCCGCACTCCTATTTTCCGGAGACCATAGTAATGAATTAAGCTGCCGAAGACCGGCTCTACCGTGCTTTGTCGAACTCGCTTCATCCGTTTACCTTTTCTACTTTGCTGTCTTTCTAATGCTCGTCGATATTCCGAATCGTATGCAGTACGGGTGATTTGGCGGCATTGGCTTTTGGGAACGCAAGAAGATTTGAGCGGGCAATGTTTACAGTCCTGGTAGGTAGCCCGGTAGATTTTTAGCAAACCTCCCTCCGCATTGGTGTCATAGGTCTTAAAGGCGAGTATCTTCCCGGTCGGACAGGTGAAATAGTCAGCTTGTTGGTCATAAGGAAAACCTTCTATCTCGGACTTGTACTGGCCAAATACGGGTATCCAGCCCGTTATCTTTCTTTGCTCTAAAAAGGCGTAGTTGCTACCGTTAGAATAGCCACCATCCGCTAGCAGTTCCTTTAGACGTAGTTCATTATCTAGTAGCCGTCGCTGCAATCTCAGCGTGATAGCCGGCAAATATTGGCTGTCCCGCCCATCAGCCAAATCCGCTTGAACATGGCTGATAACGCCTTTGGCTGTATCCACCGCCAGGCTGCAATAATAGTTAAGTTGTCTGGCTTTGCCCGGTTTGACCGATATGCGGGCATCCGGATCGGTGGAACTGTAGTGCGTTTTATTGCTGACCAGGCGGGCCTTCTCGTGCTTACCGCCTAAGCCTTTGGGAGATGCTTTCAGCTGATCTTGGTGCTTTTCCAGTTTTCTTAACTGGTACTCCGGAGCCGAGAGGAACTGTTCTGGCTTTCCCTCTTTATTCTGGTTGGACTTCTTTACTACCGCTTCATTCTCGAGGATAACCTTCGTTAAGTGCTTTTTCACCGACTCGGGTGATTGTTTTAAAAGCAGGCTATCCATCGAAGCATTGGCCTTAATGGGGGCGGAGTCAATCGCCTGCCGATGACCGGCTACCATGCCTTTCTCGACACATAAGCGAAAGACTCTATCAAACAGTAGCTCAAACAACTTCTCCGGGTAAAGCTGCCGAGTACGAGAAACCGTGGAGTGCCAGGGCAAGGGCTCATCTATTTGGTAGTCTAAAAAGTAAAGCAGATCTAGTCGGAGGCTACAGTGCTCGATCAGTTGGCGGTCGGAAACAATATTCTCCAGGTAACCCACCAAGCAGAGCTTAAAGAAGACTACCGGATCGATCGACTGCTGACCACATCGTCCGTAGTAAGGTTGGGTAAGCTCGTAGAGAAAATCCAAATTCAACTGCTGTTTCAAGCGGCGATAGAAGTTGTGTTCTGGTACATGTGCCGAGAGCGAAAAAAGCAACGCCTTTTCATCTTCCAAAACCTTTCTGCCTTGCATAACCTTAAAAAATAGTCCTATCCTTCTTCAACGATTAACTTCAATCAAGGGGTTGTGCAACAGCCACCGTCGTTTCCTGAGACGGATTTTTTGTTGACCCGTCCTAAAAAAGTTGACCTATCTATTTTAGAAAAAGCCCTATGTTCCTGAAAAAGATTCTGCTTAAAGCGCCCCTTGTTGAGTGAAGTTAGCTCATTAATGAAATATCGACAATGAAGCAAGCAGAATCCAAGTCAAACCCTTTTATATTCATATTTATTTAACTATATATTGAAACTATACTGCACTTGCATTTTGTATTAATCAAATAGTATCTAAAAGGCAACGCTACTATTAATAGCGGCTAAAAAAAGAATAATCACAAAAGCGTAAATATAATTTTAAATATTATTCTGGATTTTGATCAATGAAATTATATAATTCTTTTTACCTGACCCAGCATCCTTAACTATATAAACTATATATTCCTTGCCTTACTAATTCTTTTAAAAATAAAATTATTCCTTACTCATACTAATTATACCTAAATATTTATGAAGCAAAAACTTTACAAAAAAACTATTTCTTGTCTGGCGCTTTCTGCTTGTTTCTCTATGTACAGCTGTCAAAAAGAGGAGTTTCAACCTAGTACAGCTGCCGAAACCACTTCCATTTCGAATGCTACCCAAGCTAAAAACAAAATTGAAGGACAGTATATTGTCGTTCTTAAAAAAAGTAACACAAAAGTAAATAGGATAGTTAATGCCTTAATAGTAAAAGGTATTATTACGCCCATCAATTCTTCTGATTTATTGGAAGGAGCGGTTAATGGCTTTGTGGCTAAATTAACTCCCCAGCAGGTAGCCCGACTCGAAAAGCACCCCGATATAGCCTATATTGAACAGGATCAGGTGATTACTTCTCAAGCTGTAATGACCACGGATTCTGCTGCGGAAGAAACTTATTCTGCTTTACCTGGAGAAACCATTCCCCAGGGAGTAGGCATGTTGGGCTACAGTGATGGAACCGGCAAAACAGCCTGGGTGATTGATAGCGGCGTGGACTTAAATAATCCGGACCTGAATGTGGATGTAGCCCGTAGTAAAAGCTTTCTTACTACCACCAGCGTGCAGGATGGTTTTGGTCACGGCACAGCTGTTGCCAGTATTATTGGGGCTAAAAATGATGGAGCCGGAATTATTGGAGTAGCCGCAAATGCGACGATTGTTGCCTTGCGGGTTTCCGATGATGCGGGAGCGGGAACCGTATCTAATGCCATTAAAGCCGTGAACCAGGTGAATACCTATGGTAAAGCGGGAGATGTAGTAAATATCAGTTTAGCCTCCGGGGCCTCGGCTGCTTTTGATAGTGCCGTAAAAACGGTAGCAGCTAAAGGTATTTTCGTGGCTATTGCTGCGGGTAATAGCGGGGTGGATTGCAGTACAACTTCTCCTCAGCGCGTTAATGCCCTTAATGTTTATACTGTATCGGCGATGGATTACAATAAAAATTTCTGGACTAGCTCTAACTTTGGATCACCCGTTGACCGGTGTGCACCAGGAGTGAATATTACTGCTTTAAAAATTGGCGGTGGCACAAAACTGGTGACCGGTACTTCCTTTGCTACCCCCCACGTAGCGGGCTTATTATTACTACAAGGAAATGCGATGGGTAATATGGGCTATGTAACCGGTGATAAAGACAGTACCCCTGATTTAATTCCACACCTTTAGAATCTCCACTTTTAAATAATTAAAATATTCCATAAAGCCACTTGATAGTGGCTTTATGTATTTAAAGAAAATAGGTTATAATGTAAAAGGTGCCTTTTCAATTTTAAAGTATAGATAGAATTTATTGTTTTACTACCCGTTTGATTGTTTCGAACCTAGAACCTTTGATTTTCAGCAAGTAAATTCCCGTCCGAAATCCGGACAAATCAATACTGGGAATGGTACCTATTTCTAACTGGTGAGTAGCCACTAATCTGCCGTTTATAGTATAGACTTGCACAATAGCTTTGTCGTTACCAACGCCGATAAAGTCTAGCTTAACAATATCCGGGGTAGGATTAGGATAAACTTTTACTTCTACTGGTATCCGAACCGCATTTGATTCGACCACAATAATTTCGCTATATTCGTACTTTCCATTAAAGTCTATTTGCTTTAATCGATAGTAAGTAGTGCCGGACAAACTTTGGGCATCCAGGAAATTATAATCCCTTTGTTGATTCGTCGTACCTGCTCCGGCCACTTGGCCAATAGACTTAAAGTTGATGGCATCTGTGCTTCTCTCCACTAAAAAGTAGGCATTGTTTTTCTCCGAAGCCGTGAACCAGGTTAATACAACCCCTTTTTCCTGCATTTTACCTTCAAATTTTATCAAAGCAACTGGAAGTAAAATAATTAATCCTTCCTGACGGAAAGCATATTCCCCGTTGGAGGCCGTTTGCAAGGAAACACTGTGCCCGCCGTTATCCACGTCAAATAAATCTACCAGGCCATCCAGATCCGTGTCATGGTAGTAGTTACTACCCTTGGTTAGGAAAGCAGGGTAATCCGGAGCCCACTGTAACCAATTAGGAAATCCGGATTCATCCACGTCCGAATTTATATACCATCCTTTGTTATATTCTTCCTCAAAAACCCGGGCGCGTTCAAATAAATCATCAAAAGACTCTCCTTCCGCATTGTCATCAAAAGCTTCCACATAATCTCCGGAGAAATCATCATCACTATCGGTATCCCGGTAATCAGGCAGACCATCACTTTCAATGTCGATGGGAATAATGATTTTCCCACCCGTAGTGCCATCATACCCATCGCTAAGACCGTCAAAATCGCTATCCGATCCTAAACCGTTCACATACGCGTTGGTCGCTTGAGATTCAAAATTATCTAAAATCCCGTCGTTATCAGCGTCAATATCTATAAAGTCACTTACCCCATCATTATCGATGTCAGGATTAAGCAATGCAGAAACATCGCTATCAGGGTTAGTTTCAATGGCATCAGGCATTCCGTTCGCCCCAACGCTGCCGATGAAAATAGCTTTCGCCGCATCATAGATATTATCCGGCGGCACGATTCCCTCATTTGCCTCAATTGCATTGGGGATACCATCCCCATCTTCATCCAGGTCATACCCAGTGATTAAGCCATCTTCATCCAAATCGAAGGCATCATTGATGCCATCAAAATTCCTATCCCGGAAACCACCGTACATAGGATGGTTAAAGTCAATATCTACATAGTTAGGTTTGCCATCTCCGTCTGCGTCACCCCTAGGATCAACATCAAAATTACCTAAGTCCGATATTCCATCGTTGTTGTCATCTAAGTCATCTTCATCAGCAATTCCGTCCTGATCCCAATCGCCTAAGATGGTATAAATAACAGTACTTGTGGAAATACCGCCCAAAGCATCAGTGGTTTCAATAGTTAGGTTGTAAGTACCCGGAACCAAAGAGAATCGGTTATCTATTTCCAGTTCTCCGTCGTTGTCTAAACGAACCCCAGCCGGTAAAGAACCACTAACAATTTTGGCATTTTGAATGGGTCCATCGGGGTCGGTCACTTCCGCCAAATGTTCTCCTGTTTGATAAGCAAACAGGTGCTTATTGGTGTTTAATACTTGATAAGTAGCTTCCCGATCAGGTACGGTAATATGAATTACTGTACTGTTGTTACCATCTTTGGTATTGCCTCCATTGGGATCAAACTCATTAGCAGCATACTTATACCCCAAGCTATTTAGTACACCAATGGCAGCGGGCTGCGCCAACAAGGTCAAATTCTTAGATTCGTTCACGCCCAGATTACCAATGGTCCAAAGGCCGGCCGCCGGATCAATAGTGGTGCCAGGGGCTGGTGTGCCACTACCAGGCACTAATTTTAAGCCGGGGGCTACTCCGGCTGCTATTACTACTCCAGTAGCTACATTTGGACCCAAATTCGTGGCAGTAATGGTCACCAGGTACTGACCACCTACGGCATAGGGTCCTTCCACAATGGAACTGCTTACAGCAATATCGGCCGTGGCCACGCTTTGGATCGTCGCTGCCTGGCTATTGTTATTGGGATTACTGTCGTACTGACCCACTGATGCAATGGAAGCGGTCGTGGTGTACGAAGCAGGAGAAGTTGGTTTTACCGTAAGCACCAAGGTCTGAGTAGTACCAGGCAATAAGTCGGTTCCAAGGTTCCAAATACCGCTCGCTTCGTCGTAGGTTCCTACCGAAGGATCAGCTCCCACTAAACTAAGACCAGCGGGTAGTTTATCCAAGATTAGCACACCTGTGGCCGCGTCAGTACTATTGTTCTTCACGGTTACGGTAAGGATGGTTGTTTCCCCATTGGGGAGCGTTGTCCGAGCAGCGGTATTGGTCACCTGCAGTTCAGCTACTGGTACCACATTTACCAGAGCTACTGCGCGATCATTCTCCGGAACTAAATCCGTTTGATTCTGGGAGAGTTTGGTGCCGCCTAGATTTAAACGGCCGGTAGTATTAGGTTTACCTTTGACCACTAGGGTAATAGTCTCCCCAGCGGCTAATTCGCTCACCAGCCATTCCCCGGTTTGAGAATTATAACCTTTCCCAGGCTCCACGTAGGTAAAATCTATGGTGCCGGTACGGGTATCTCTACCCACCAGATTAGTTGCCTTATCAGGTCCTTTATTGGTTAACCGCATGGTAAAGGTAGCTTCGGTTAATCCTTTATAGAAAATTCCATTCACATCACCGGTTACATCCACCGTTACCGCCACATCCGCCAATTTCTGAACCGTTAGAGAAGTAGAAGCTGAATTGTTAGTAGTATTAGTATCTGCCTCATTAGCCGAGATTTTAGCAGCAGCAAAGGTATAGTCTTTATTACCAGTAGTGGTATTATCCACGTTGGGAGTAACTATTAGAGAGAGTTCCGCTTCGCCGCTAGCAGAAAGGTTCCCTACTGTCCAGGTGGAACCGTCATAGGAACCTATTTGAGGATCTGCCTGCTTTAAAGTAAAACCAGCGGGTACGGGCACATTCACCTTCAGGTCGGTTGCCGCATCTTGGCCCGCGTTTTTTACCCGGACAGTCAGGGTGATTTCCTGACCGGTATAATAAGGTCCCGCTGACTTTAAAACCGACACCTGGATGTCCGCTGTAACTACTCCGGTTCCGGAAGTAATGGTGTTAGAGGCACTATTATTTCCAGTCACATCATCAAATTCGGTGTGCGTTTGGGAGGCAGTAGTTGTGATAACAGCGCTCTGATTGACCGTTGCTGTTAAAGTAAGTGTCGCGGAATTGCCACTGGCTAAGGTGCCAATATTCCACGCCCCGGTGCCGGAGGTATAGGTGCCAGTTGTCGGAACAGCGTTGTTAAAGCTTAAGCTACCAGGCAATTTATCGGTCACCACCAAGTTAGTAGTTGGGCTAGGTCCATTGTTCTTTACTGTCACCGTGTAGGTAATTTGATCTCCATTAGCATAAGTGGTTTTTATCGGAGAGGTAACCACATTGGTGACAGCTACTTCTGCGGTTGGTTTTACGGTAATGGTACTAGTGGCTGCATTATTTAGGCTATTGAAGTCGTATTCGGAATGCGATTGAGAAAGAGTTAAATTAATAGTTCCGGTGGTGGTGGGTGTTGCCGTGAGAGTCAGAGTCTGAGTGTTGCCAGCAGGGATAGTGCCAATATTCCAGGTTCCTGTGCCAGTTCCCAGACCTACTGTTCCAACCGAAGCTGTATAACCGGTAAAACTCAAGCCGGAAGGCAAAGCGCCACTTACGATGACATTCGTCGCATCGTTTGGTCCATTGTTAGTGGCCTGGATAGTATAAGTAATACTCCCATTCTGATTGGGAATAGCATTAGAGACTACATTCGTTACAACCACATCCGCGGCCGGCGCGATCGTGATGGTAGTAGCTGAAGTATTGTTGTTGGAATTATCATCCAATTCATAACCGGTACGGCTACCCAACTCGGCCGTAGTAGTGATGGCGCCTAAAGATGATACTTTGGCTTTCAAGGTCAGGGTTTTTGTTTCATTCAGGGCTAAGGTGCCAACCGCCCAGGCACCAGTGGTAGCGTTATAACCCGCAGGAGCCGTTCCTTCCAGAGTTAGTCCGGTGGGTAGTTTATCCGTAACAATAACTCCGGTTGCCGCATTGGGTCCTAAGTTCTTGGCCGTTATCGCGTAAGTCACTACGTCACCATTATTATAATTGGTTTTATCACTGGTGTTCTTTACTTCTATGTCTGCCGCGGACTGCACGTTGATAGTAGCTACGGCTTTGTCGTTGGTAGCAACATTATCCGCTTCGGTGTGCGTTTGGGTAGCGGTGGCGGAAATAGCACCCAGCACCAAGGGTTTGGCCGTAATGGTTAAGGTTCTGGAAGCACCCATGGCTAAAGAGCCTATGTTCCAAACGCCCGTGCCAGAGTTATAGCTAACATCGGAGGAGCTTATAAATGCTAATTTTGTCAGGTCTAGTTTATCGGTGACTTGGACGTTGCTCGCGGCGACCGGTCCATTATTAGTAACCGTAAGGGTGTAGGTAACCGGTTTTCCGATAATGTAAGGCGCTGGCTCCACGCTATTAGTCACGGCTATATCAGCACTACAATCATAAGTAAAAACCGCCGTTCTACTGGAGGATTCGGTGTGTCCATAGGTCCAGGTATTGACAGTCTTTAAATCTCCCGCAGTGGTCGTGGCAGACCCCCAACGGTGCACCCCAGCCGTAGAAACGATGCCATAAAGTTCCGTTTGAGGAGTTGGGAAAGCCACAGTAGGAAGATTAGAGTCGTCCCAAAATAATAAACCATTGTAATTAGAACCCACAAGTGGCCGAACATCCTGTACCCGGAAACCATCCGCATTGGCCTCCGCATCCCACAAGGGAAAATGAAGGGGAGCACTATTATTGCGGAAGAAAAAGTTAAGGGAGGTATTTTTAGCTACCACTTGGCCTAAACCATTTAAACCATTCCACTCCAGGGTGCGGGTACCTTTGGCACCGGTAGATTCCAGTAATACGTCAGCCGTACCAGCCTGATAACCTTCCACCCCGTTCAGGTTAATCAAAACGAGAAAGGTGCCACTTTCGCTGGTGTTCAGCGCAAATACGGATTTACCCCCATTGGTAGTGGTATTGCAGCTAAAAGAAAGGATAACTGAAAAAGTAGGTGCCGTGGCACTTTGCCAAATCGTAGGATCAGGATTGTTCACGAAATTAAATAATTCCGGATAGTCGGTTTGACTGGTCTGACTTTTTCTTCTTTCGGTAACGGCTGTTCCGCCAGCCGTAGTGGAGCCAAATCGGTTCGTGACAAAGCGAAAGAAGTTCTGGGGGGAGAGACCAGCTAGTTCCACTTTCTTCACAAAGTACCGGTCTGGCTGATCCTCACTGGGAATGAGTGGATACATGTTAAAATCTTTAGAGAAAACATTCTCTGCTCCACCTGCAGAAAATGACCACAGCTTACTCCGCATCCGGCCAGGCTTTTCATCGCCGTTCGCATCAATCACCGTAAAATCCCACAAGTCATAAACGGAAAACCGCCGTGCATCATCTGTCCAGGTGCTTTCGCCTACTTGCGTGAATTCTACATAATAGTCATAGTCTACTGCCGTATTATTGTAAATACTCAGGGGCGTATAGCCATTTGTTACCGTTTTTCCATTTATACTTCTATTAGGTCCATTTTCTGCTTCGGTGGCATTATCAATCACGCCGTTCTGATTGGCTACTAATAACATATCTCTTGTGGAGGTAGTATTAGCAGTGAGGGTGTTAGCTTGTGAAAAGGTAGCATCGTCGACACTGGTGGCGGCATTGGTTCGGCGTAGAGTGATCGTTAGATTGGCTTGATTAGCATTGGTTTGATCATGAATAGCTCGGTGCACCCCATAGAACAGCCTCTCTCCTGCTTTCACACGAATGTACAGCCGGTGATCTTTCGAGTAAGTTGCTCCATTCCGGCTAAAACCGGTGGGCTTAAGGAAACTGAGGGAAGTAATAGCTACGCCGGTCGCACTTGGTAAGTTCGCATCATGTGCTAAATAACCGGCTTTATCATTTAAGGTGCTGGTTAAGGCTGCTGCTGATTTATTCGGAGTTAATTGCTTGGATCCTTCCCCGTACAAGATAAAAGGTAACAACAACCAAGTAAAAATTAGGAAGCGGAATTTTTGAACCATTAACTTGCCTATATTGAATAATTGAAGTCCACCAACTGCAAAACCTGGCTTAAAACTTAAATAATATTAAGTTAGGAACTAATGTTTATTACGCAGTCTCGTCTTAAAAGTACAAAACCAGGCAACTAATTCCAATCATTAAATCTTATCTGGCCAATACTACTCAGGGGGCTTTATACCTATTTTGAAGGGATAAATCTTAACAAATACGATAAATAATTATGAGTAAGTAGAATCAAACTTTACTTAGTTAAAATATTGTTTATTTAAAAAGTAATATTTTATATAAAAATAACAATTAACTTATATAAAAATAACAATTAACATTCAACTAATAGTACTTAAATGATTGACCAATTTAGTGGATCACTTTATTAATTAGAGCTAGGTTAAATAATGTGCATTTGAATACAAGACTGTAGTAGCAATATTATTTAAGTAGAATATTTTACAAGCAACTTTTTAATTTTTGCCTTCAAATATAAAATTTAATGACTTATAAGTGGAGTTATGTTTAATAAACCGCTGTAATCTTAGAAAAACAATCAATTAAGTAACTTGTTGAATCCAGAGCAGGCATAGTTGAAACAGACTGTTAACAAGGAGTCGGCTTGTGAATTTGTTGGATTAGAAAGTAGTACCTTCCTTTTCCAGAAACTCACCCTAGCGTCCTCTTTCCTGCTTAAACTGCCTGATTAGCTGAATTATTCCCCAACCTTTAGAAAAAAGTAAATTACCGTATCCATTAATCTATTGCTATTTGAATAGTAGAATCGTGTAATTCCTAGAACTTACTAGCCGTATAAGCTACTTTGCTGCTGTGTGCTGACCTAACAAGCCTATTTATGATACTTATTGTAGACGATGATGCTACTACCCGTTTTTGATGAAGAGGGTAATCACCAGCGTGGATCAACATAACCAAATCTTAGCCGCCAGCAACGGGCAGGAAGCATTGACCGTGTTAAATCAAGCTTGTTTAGTTAACAACTGTCCCGAGCTCATCCTCCTGGATATCAACATGCCCGTCATGAATGGGTTTGAATTCTTACGGGAATTGCAGAACCTATCTCTAGATGCTGCTGTCTTCAAAATTGCTATTCTTACCTCCTCCAACAATCCGCTTGATTATCTAATGGCCCACAAGTACCCCATCATCGGGTATTTAGAAAAGCCTCTTACCGAAGAAAAGTTTAGAAGCGTAATGGTAGAATAATCTAATAAGAACCTGAGTATAGTTTACTTCTTGGCTTCCGCCAATGCGTATAATCTTGCAGAACTTCGCCCCGATTTCTTATTGGTTGTTTTAAAGTAAATAGGTACACCAGCGGATGGATGGCTAATTCCACCCGTACTACTTTGCCCAACCAATATGATTGTATTTGAAAGTGAAAATTTTGAGTTAGAGTATCATCCCGAATATAAAACGTTAGAATTAAGATGGATCGGCGTTTTAGAGTCTCAGAAATGGGAGATCCTTATTTCGGAATTAATTAAAGTAGCCAATATGTATCAGATAGAAAGTTTGTTATTAGATGCTAGTTACGTGGACATGCAAGAGAGCATGCCGGCCGTGCAGCAGGTGCCGCTACAACAATATTTCAAGGGGATGCGCTTTATTCCCACGCTCACTAAAATTGCCCGCGTGGCCTCGGGTAGCACGGATTACGATAAAGTAGTCCAGGAACAATATGCGGCTTTACTAATCTCTTATAACGGGATAGAATTTAAAAGTTTTGAGCATTACTACCAAGCCATGTATTGGATTACTGGAAAACCTTCCTAACAAAATGTGAAATCAATCGGGCTCTTTCAATTATATTATTAATACCCTTTAAAGAAGTTAGATTATTATCTTAAAATAAGATCAACTTATATTTTGGAATATAACTTTTTTTATACACTGTAACCTTCCGGTTACGATGCTGGTAAAGGCTGCTATTAGACTTTGTTGGATTACAGCTGCCTTTTTGTTTCTCCACTACTTTTGTTTGCAATTACTCACCTTATTGTCTTTCAGTTAATTAGTGCTGAACACCTAATTGCCGTTGACGTTCTTGCGCTGGAAAGTTCCCGGAAAACTTGCTTTCGGGATTCCTTTACTACCCAGGGCGGTACTGATGGTACATTCTCCTTAGTTTAATATAGCAACCTTTTAACTGAATTTTCACCTTTTTAATGCTTCATAATGCACCTTAACCCCAACACCCAACCCCACAAGAACCCTGTTTATTCCTTCATCAATAGATCGCGACTCCTTTATTTTTTAACCATTTTGGGCTTGGTAGTAACTCTTTCGTCTTGCCAGGACGATGATTCGGATACCGGCATTGACCCGAGTAAACCCAAACCCGAGTGGGGACCCACCATTAAACCCGAGATGCAGGCGGTGATCGAAGCCCTGGATAGTTTATCCAAAAGCGTGCCCCTGAATACCCTTACCCCGCAGCAAGCCCGCTTGGCTCCGACGGCTACCGATGCGGTAATGGCCGTGATGAAGAACAACAACATTGCTATGCCGCCTTCCATAGTGGATACCATGGGTTACACCGTACCGGTATCGGGCGGCAGCATTCACGTCCGTAGCTATAAGCCTAAGAATGCTTCTGGCGCTTTGCCCGGGATTGTGTATTACCACGGGGGTGGCTGGGTGATTGCCACTATTAATACTTACGATGCTTCCGCCCGGGCCTTGGCCGAACAAACCAACGCAGTAGTAGTATCAGTAGAGTACCGCAAAGGACCCGAGTTCAAGTATCCAACGGCTCATCAAGATTCCTACGCCGCTTACCAGTGGGTGCTAGCTAACGCGGCCACTTTGGGCATCAACCCGCAGAAAGTAGCGGTAGCGGGCGAGAGTGCCGGCGGGAGCTTAGCTTCGGCCGTTTGCATCATGGCCCGGGATAATGGCGTTCAAATGCCCCTGCACCAATTACTGGTTTACCCAATTGCCGATAACAATACCAATACAACTTCTTATAATCAGTACGCCAATGCCAAGCCTTTGAGTAAAGCTTTGATGCAGTGGTTCTTTACCCAGTACTTCAACACGCCGGCCGATGGGGACAGTCCTTATATCTCCCTGGTAGATGTGGCTAACGTCACGGGTTTACCACCCGCTACGGTGATTAACGCCGAGATTGATCCGTTGCAGAGTGAAGGCCAGGCTTATGCCGCCAAGTTAAAAGGTGCCGGCATTGCGGTAACTTCCAAAGTGTACGAAGGCGTTACACATGAATTCTTCGGCATGGCCACGGTAGTACCGCAGGCCAAGGAGGCCCAGAAATTAGCCACGGACGAGCTCAAGAAAGCGTTGCAATAGATTTGTTATAGATAAAAAATCAACCCCTAGCTCGAGTAATCTGGTTAGGGGTTGTTTGTTTTTAGGGTTCTCATCTTTTTAAAGCCGCAAAGTTAATTATAGCTAGACAAGTCCTTTTCCTACATATTACCCGGCTCCAATAACATTCGGTATTTATTTTATGAGAATAGCTGGTTTGGGAATTCAAAGTTCTATCTCCAAAGTTTTACGAGGTAGTTCTAACTCTAGAATGGGTACTAAGGCGGATACAAATCCGTAGAAAATACCGGCCTTTTGCGCGTATACGCTAGCTGACGGAACTTGATAACAGGCACGTATATGGCAGGATTAATCGATCATATTTTTGAGAATATAGTTATTAAGCAATTAACCCGTACCGATATAGCGGACTATGTCCGCTATATCTCAGAAATCTTGCAGCAGAATCTGACGCTCGATCAGAAAGTGCGCTACCAACAATTAAAGGTGCAGCTAAATCAAAGGTTACGAACCTTGAACCAAGAAGAATTTACCGAAATACTCCGTCCCATCCATAAAACCAAGGACTAACCCGCAAGAACATAAGGATACCTTTACCGTATACGCCAGCACTATGATCTTATTTGACAACGGTCATTTTCTGCTGGATTATGATTCGTCTACTGACACCTTATTTGTGACTTTACCCGATATGCAAACCCCGGCCTTAAGCCAGGCCGAGCTTTGTTTTGAGATCATGGTGGATCACGTGCGTAATTATAACATCCACCACTTACTGCTAGACTCCAGCCAGGCCGTCGTGGAAGTGGCCGAACCCGAATACCACGACCTGATTTACCGTGTTTCTCTGCAGCTGCAAAAAACGAATCTGCGTAAAGTGGCGCGCCTGGTTAGCGCGACGACCCCGTTGGAGGCAATGGCCCGGCGGGTGCAACAAGACGTACTCAGCAGTGAAGCACCAACCTATTTAATTCAGAACTTCACGGATCGCGAGCAAGCACTCACCTGGTTAACCGGGAAGCCTTTTCGTACGACAATCAGGTAAAGCTTGCCAGGCTGGTAGCTTTTGCCTATTTGCATCTCCTGAAATTGGCTAATACCCTCCCAATACGGTGGTAAACACCTTGTTGGGAGATGCTTGGGGGAAAAGTTGCCCGGCCCGTTGTATTTCGGCTGCGTAGTCCGGGGCTAAGACGCGCAAGTGTCGTCCTTCTTCGCCCAACTGATAATCCCACAAACCGCTGTTGTGCCAATGATCGTCGTTTTCCCAATCCGAACGATCCAGGATGGGATACAGGCAAACGCCCAGCAAGGGAATCTGCTGACTAAGCACTTGTTGTACTTCACGGGTGATCATGCGCATCCAGGCCGGTCGGTTCCCGCCGTAGTGGCTGGTCTCGCTGATGATCATTGGTCGCTGGTAGCGCTTATACACCTGCTGAATCAAACGGTGTAGGGGTACCCAATCCGGATCCGGTGTTTCCTCGTGCCAGGAAACGTAGGCTCCCCGGCAAAACCACTGGTTATCGTGGTAGAAGTTGCAGCCGATAATATCCAGGTATTTGGCAGCGCCGCCCAGTTCCGGGTGGCGCCATCCCGCCATGATGTTGTAGGCTTCGAATTGAGTGGCGTGATCCGAAAGGGCAGTTTCCGCTAGCTCCGGACGATCTCGCGGCACCGCCACGTGAATCAAGGGCTCGACGTGGACAAAACGCGCCTGGGGGCTAACTTCCCAGATGGCATCCATGCTGGCCAGCGCCGCGCGTACTAGTTGCAGCTTCATTTCGTAACCCCGGTCTTTGGCGTAGGGGTAAACGGTGCCTACCTCCCCGCCGACCCAACAGAAGTAAGAGATCTCGTTAACGGGCGTGAAGAAAGGCGGCCCATCCGTGTAGGGGTTTAGAAAAGCAGCCGCTGCCTGGCTGAAAGCGGCGAAGCGGGTAACAAAAGCGGAGCTAAAAATATCTAAGTCATCGTGTCGGCTTCCCGTTTTCAGAACTGGTTAAAAGTATAAAAATAGTTTAAGTTGATAAAAGTTGTTCCCGTTGTTTTTTCTTCGCAAACTCAATGGGAGAGAGTCCACCTAAAGCATCATGTGGTCTTTTATAGTTGTAATCCTCTAACCAAGTAGAAGTAATTTCCCGGACTTCCTGGAGGTTGTCCAACAAGTAAGCATCCAGTACATGCCGGCGGAAAGTACCATTAAACCGTTCTACAAAGGCATTCTGGGTTGGTTTACCGGGCTGAATGAAGATAAATTCTATCTCTTGCATCTGGCTCCACTCGGCCATGAGCGTGGTCACGAACTCGGGCCCGTTATCCATTCTAATCCGCTTTGGTTTTTCCCGGCGCTGGATTAAATGATTGAGCACCCAAACTACCCGATTGCTCTTTAGGGAATAATCTACCTCGATATGCAGCGCTTCCCGGTTATAATCATCCAGCACATGAAAAGAACGGAACTTTCTCCCGTTCATTAGGGCATCACTCATGAAGTCAATCGACCAAGTATGGTTTATCTCTTTCGGCACCTGTAAAGGCTGTTGAATACGCGCCGGTAATCGCTTTTTGGCTTTGCGCCGCAGGTTTAAACCCAGGGCGGTGTAGAGCCGATGTACCCGTTTATGATTTCACGGCTGTCCTTCTTGGCGCAACCGCCTATAAACTTTCCAGAACCCTTCTCGGGGGTACTGCTCGGCTTTCTGCTGTAAAGCCTCTTTCACCACTCGATCCTCTTGGTACGATTGATAATAGTACACTGACTTACTCAAGTTTAACACCCGACACGCCCTGTTAATGCCGGCTTGAGGCTGTTGAAGTACTTCCTGCACGATCTGTCGCTTCTGACAGGGCTTTAAAGCTTTTTTTCGATAATCTCCTTGGCTAGCTTTAGATCCAGGGCTAGTTCGGCGTACATGGCTTTCAGCCGCCGGTTCTCTTCTTCTAAGTCCTTAAGTCGTTTGAGTTCGGTGGCATCCACGCCATTGTAACGTGGCCGCCATTTGTAAAAAGCCCCTTGGCTCACACCATGCTCCCGGCTTATCTCGGCGGCGCTTTTGCCTTCCTCAAACTCTTTGAGGATTTTGGCAATCTGTTGCGAAGGGAAGGTTTTTCTTTTCATAAGCACTGTTCTAAGTTAAGATTTTTTCTCTTCCTAAACAGTTCTATTTTCAGGGAAGCTTACATTTCTTGTAAAGAACTTTTTATAATAATTGTCCTAAATAACTTTATAACTTTTGCCAAGATTGTAGATTCACAGGTATGCAATCATTTACTCCGTTCTGTTTACCGATAAGCTGCCCTTGAAAATACGAATGCAAATAGCTAAAATTAAGATATAATTGAGGTAGAAGAACTATTAAGATAAAAATTATAATTGCATTAGTAATATTACTGTTAAGTCTTTAATTTAGACAAAAACTTAACCTAAAGGATAGTTTTCTTTTTGGAAAATTAATTATTGTCCTGTAAGAGAATTAACTTTTTTATATTTTATTTATTTTCGCTACTCACCGTTGTCCTTATTAGGGCGTTTTCTTACTTACTCTCCCACGATATAGGATGTCCAATCCTCTAGAATGTTCCTATTTATTTTAGGATTCTCCTTGTAGCAACATAAAATTTAATTGAAGTTTATTAGGCTCCCTTGAAAGGTAATTAAGCATGTTTTGGTTTGGGTGTTAACAATGAAAACCCCAAGGTGCCTTCCAGATTGCATTTGTAATTGGCTTTACTATACAAATGTTATATTCCTTGATCTTAGTAGGCATTATTTAATCTGCTAATAATCTGCTAAAAATATAGATAAAGCAATGAGCAAATCTAATAGCTTTTAAGTTACAGCCTTCTCAATTGAATTTTGAAAGAAAGTAGAATCTATTCAGAAAGATCTATTCAGAAATTCTAGCATATGGACCTTAAAATTACTTAATCTAAAAAGTTTATGTACTTCACTATTGGAACTACCCTAAGTTTTAGTATGCCAACTAAGCAAATAGATTTCTCTGAATCAGCAGCCTTTCTAATCGAAATACTATTTCTATTAATATTATTAAATCATCCTATTGCTGTTTCAGCGCAACCTTCACAAGTCAAAGAACCCTTTCATGTCAATCTGATTCCCCCATCGCCGGAGGCGGCGGCGTTGGCCAAGTATGCGGATATACCGGTTAGCTTGTATTCAGGAACCCCTCAAATCACTATTCCTCTTTATGAAGTGAAAGAACGGGAACTCTCGCTTCCCATTTCCTTGAATTATCATGCATCCGGAAATAAAGTGGGTACCATTGCCCCAAGAACCGGCTTGGGCTGGATTTTGGAAGCTTCCGGCGTGATCACCCGCACTGTGAGAGGCTGGCCCGACGAGTACGGTAAAAGAGGCTTTTTATATCAGGCCACACAACATCAAATCTCTGATTTCACCCCAGGAATCCTTCCGGCAGAGCAGCAATACCCCTGGATTAATGCGATAGCTGAAGGGTGCATAGATATTGAACCGGACATTTTCTATTTCAACTTCGCCGGCTACACGGGTAAGTTCATGTTCAACTGGGATGGAGAAATTGAAGTTGCCTCCAGCAGCAAGTTGAAAATTACCCCCAGGTATAAGAAACAGGGTACTTTAGACATCATAGGTGGCTGGGAGGTGGTAGGGGAAAACGGAACTGCCTATAGCTTTGCTTTTACGGATTATGAAACGACGCAAGTAACTTCTAACCCAACGATCAGTTGCAGCCTGACTCTCAACGATGGCAAAATACCCCAAAGCTGGTATCTTTCTCAGATCAGTTCGGCCACTATCCGAGAAAGAAACAAGAGCTGGATTCGCTTTACCTATGAGCCCTATGAGCAAAGAACCAAAACTTGGTCGATGGAAACGCAGATGCATTCTTATTCGCTTGCTCCTGCAACCGTTAAGAGGGAATTATTAACGTTAACTCTTCGGGGAAAACACTTAAGTCGCATTACCACATCTTCTGGGCAAACCACCATTGAGTTTTTAAAAGGCGATCGGCGCACCGATGTGGAGGGAGAATTGTATACGCTGGGAAAAGTGCTGGTCACAAATAACCGAGGGCGAACCATCAGAGACTGGAGATTTGAGTATAGCTCCGATAAGATATTGATGCTTAAACAAATCACGGAGTGGGGTGGTTCGTTTGCCAAACCACCATATATCTTTTCCTATGTTGGCGGCGGTTCGCTTGACCCATTGTCATATAGACAGGATCATTGGGGATTTGCCAATGAAAACAGTGCCCAAACGCTGATACCAGCCACGACTACGTATAAGCCTTATCCCCCGACACGAGATCCTAATCGGTATGATTTGCCAGGTGCAAACCGGGAACCTTCTAAGAATGGGGTACTGACGGGTATGTTAACCGAGATCCAGTATCCAACTGGAGGCCGGGACGTATTGGAGTTTGAACCTCATGATTACAGTTTCCAACAGCAACAGGAATTGATTACGGAAATAACCATTCCAAGGCATTATGATGGATCGGCACCCAATGGCCAGGGGAAGGTCGGTTCCGTATCTACGTTTGAAAAGGAATTTACACTCCCCTACCCAACGTCAATCAGCCTTACTGCGGAGTTTACGTATAGAATGCACTTCGGAGGTGGCACCTACCCAATCTCTGCATATGTAATCAATAAAAAAACGAAAGAACGAGTTGGATGGTCTCCAGGTGGCAGTGCTCATCAAGACCCAAATGGCGAGTGGATTCCTGAAATAATACAACATTCTAAAATATATGATCTACTTGCCGGAGATTATTCCTTTGTGGTGAGCGCCCGAATTTCACCCGAACTCCTTGGTGGTCAGAATTCCGTATGGGCAACGGTTAATTATCAGGAAGGTACCAGGCGTTTCTTTACGGAGATTAGACAGGGAGGAGGAATCCGGATTGCCCGACTCACCCGTCAATACGGCAATGGCAATCCTGATAAAGTGACTCGGTACACTTACCGGATTACAGAAGACAATCAGGAGAAATCTTCCGGTTCATTGCTGGAATCGCGGTTTAAGTACGATTATTGGACACGCTATGTGGAGCCGATTGGAAATGAGGGAACTGTTCAAACAGTCCAAAAATTCTTCCGCTTTTCTCAAAATCGGACTACATTTGGCACCACTCAGGGAAGCCATGTGGGTTACAGTTCGGTCACGGTGTGGCAAGGGGAAAATGGTGAAAACGGCAGGACGGTGTATACTTACACTTCTCCCCGCCAAGTAGGCGACTTCTCGCTTTTAGAGTTGCCCTTTCCCCCAGCATCCAGTTATGATTATAAAAGGGGGCTGCTACAGGATCAAACCGAGTTTGACCAGAAGGGGGCTCTCTTGAGAAGGATCCAACACGAGTATGCCTTCCGGGAGAAAAAAATACCAGCCATTAAGGTGGGTTGGGCCGTTCCTGGAACCGGTCGTACTGGACCGGATATGATGGCTCGGTATGCGCTGGGTAATTACGAAAATATCTTGGGCTATAGCCGCTTGAAAAATAACCGGGAAACCACCTATTATCCTGCTAATTCCGGAAGCATCTCACTTCAAACCACCCAGGTCAATACATACAATGAAAACACCCATAAACAGTTAGTAAAGTCCGTCCAAACGGACAGTGAGAATGATTCTCTGATCACTCAGCTTACTTATCCGGAAGATTACCGGGCAGGTACCAGTGCTATACTTGATGCAATGCGTAATCGCCATATGGCCAATTCCGTAGTGGAAAAGCTCGTCTGGAAGAAAAACACCGCGGCCCAGGTTTCCCTTTTGTCTGCCCTCAAGACCACTTTTCAATTCCACGATGGAAGGATCCTTCCATCCTCGGTGCTTGGAGCACGCATCAGTGATCCAATTATAACGGGTAATCCCTACCGAACCGCCCAAGGCTTGTACGAAGAAAGGCTGATCTATCACCGCTACGACACCTACGGCAACCTCCTTGAGCATTCCATGAAAGACGGCATGCATACTTCCTACCTCTGGGGAGAGAACGGAACCGTAGTGATTGCCAAGGTGGACCACGCCAAAGCCCAACAACTATACCACACTAGCTTTGAAGAAGATCTCCAAGCGACTACCCTTCAGCATAAAACCGGCAGGAAATCCAGATCGATCACCGGAGCTTATACCATCCCAACCGCAAACCGACCAACCGAAAAAGGGAACTATGTACTCACCTATTGGTTGAAGCAAGGCTCAGGAGGGTGGGTGTATAAGGAAAAGAGCATTGCGAGTTATATTCCTGGCAATTCAATTGCAACCGAAACAATCAACGGTTATCTGGATGAAGTCCGATTGTACCCTAAAGGAGCCAAGATGACTACTTTTACCTATGAACCCCTGGTCGGTATCACCTCAGTGACGGATGCCAATAATGTGACGGTGCACTACGAATATGATGCCTTCAACCGCCTGAAATGCAAACGCGATCAGGATGGTAACCTTCTGGAATGCTATGACTATGTCTTTCAGGAAGAGGTGCACTATGCCATTCAGGATTAATTTAACTCAAGCCATTAAACGATTTCCATGAAGTCAGGCCAATCTCTTGTGCTACTAATAACGATGTTGCTGGTAGGTGCACTGATAAAACCGTTACAGGCAAAACCCACCGAAGCTTTGTTTGCTCCATCCATCAGTATTACCAGTGGTCCAACGGTCCGCATTCCGGGAATTACCACGGCCACCGTTCTTCTACTAAGCGGCTACAATACCAATTTCCCAGTGCGATGGCTGCGCAACGGCGGAGCAGCAGGTAGCGGGCCAACTTGTAGCGTAACTCAGGCAGGCACCTATTCAGCCGAAGTGAACTTTAGCACCAACCCTAACAATCCCTTTTGGAGGCATGTTGCTTCGTTCACGGTGTCAGCCTTATCCCACAATATTAGCATAAACGGTCCGGCTATCCTGGATCCCAATGCAAGGACCCGGCTGTGTGTCACCTCTAATGCCGACGCCTACATGACTGAACGGAGATGGTTTATGAATGGCGTGGATGAGAACCGGTCCACCACAAAGACATGCCGGCCGGCAGTCGTTCCGGCAGAGTACAGCATGGAGGTGACTTACCAGTTTGGCAGCCAAAGCAGCACCCTGACTATTGCAGCAGTAACCATTCACCCAGCTACCCAGGCTCCTACTGTACGCGTTTCCAAGACGGCCTACGATCCTGTATCCGATGCCCCTGTTTTTAAAGTCAGCAATTTCAGCACCTTCAGCGATGTCACCTGGTATCGGAATGGGCAGCTTGTCCGTCCAATGACCACCGACACCTTTACCGTTTCGAGTCCGGGCCGGTATCTAGCTTTGGCTACCTATTCCGGGCTGCAAGTTTATTCGGGTGAAATCGCGATCACCAAAGGCTTCATCCCCCAACCTAATATCTCTTCGGACAACGGGAGTTTTGTGCTTACCTACCAGGATCCTCAGCTGAGGTTATCTGTTCGGGATAATTACAAGGCGGGTTATACCTGGTACCTTGATAACCAGGTGATGGAAGGAATGAACCAGTATTACATCGATGTCTCCCAACCCGGCAATTACCAAGTAACCGCCTGCGCCACCCATCCTGATGGTGAAACTGAGTGCCAGACCTCAGCCCAGCAAAATATTACCGGGGAAATCTTAAAGGTAAACTATGTAAAGCAACAACGAATGCGGGTGGAAGGTATTCAAAGTGTGTCGCAGCTGGAAGGTCGGCCGAAAGAACAATTCAGCGTTTCCACCACTTACGCGGATGGCTTTGCCCGTTCGCTGCAGACAGTGCAGCAGGCGGCTTCACCCAAGGGAAAGGATGCCGTTGCTTTTTTGTCTTATGATGCCTTTGGCAGGGAGCCTAAAAAATACCTTCCTTTTGTCCGAAAACAGAAAGATGGCAAATACTATCACCTGAAGGCTTCTAATCCTGTAGCACTCAATGAATTTTACCAAGGCAACAATGACCAGATAGCCAACACTCGGTATCCTTTTTCTGAAACTGAGTACGAATCCTCCCCGCTCAACCGGGTGGTGGAACAAGGCGCCCCGGGGGAAGACTGGCGGTTGGCGGGCGGGCACACCACCAAGCAGCAGTATAAGACTAATCAAACTTCCGATAACGTACGAATCTGGAAGAAAAGTGCAGTTGGCCTTTCTTCAACGACTTCCTACGCCGCTGGTATGCTAGAAGTTAACCAAACGACTGATGAGCACAGCCAGACTGCTTACACATTCACGGATAAAACAGCACGAATGGTATTATCAGAGAGCCCGGGTGAAAATGGCGAGCGGTTGCGCACGTATTACGTCTACAATGACCTGGGTATGCTCTGTTTCGTTATTCCTCC
Source organism: Adhaeribacter arboris (assembly GCF_003023845.1). NCBI lineage: Bacteria > Pseudomonadati > Bacteroidota > Cytophagia > Cytophagales > Hymenobacteraceae > Adhaeribacter > Adhaeribacter arboris. Next base: position 172,540 of record NZ_PYFT01000002.1, read on the forward strand.
CAAAACTGTAAAATCCTTAGGTAATGCGGCTACCCTGACCATTAACGAGTTAACATTGCAGAGGGAATGTTTTTACTATCAATATGATGAGCGAGGCCGGTTGATAGTCAAACACGTGCCAGGCGCTGCTCCCGTATTTTTTGTGTACGATTTATGGGATCGACCGGTGTTGTCACAGGATGGCAACCAACGTGCTCATGGCAAGTGGAGCTTTACCAAATACGATGCTTTAGACCGGGTAGTGCTGAAGGGAGAAATAACCCATGCCGGAAATCAGGCATCAATGGTCCAAGCGGTAATGAATTTTTATTCCAAGATAAGCCAGAACCCCTCTCTCCGTTATGAGGACCGAGGGAAAGCCGTACATGGATATACTAACCGTTCGTATCCGGTCCTTACCCATGAGTTGGAGGTAAATACGGTAAATTATTACGATAACTATGATTTTCTTTCCTCCCCCTATCAATTTGTGCCAGAGCCAACACTTAGCTTAACGGCGGCCTTTATCCGCGTCCAAGGCCTGGTGACTGGCGTGAAGAATCGTGTTTTAGGAACAAAACAATACCTAACCAGCGTCAATTATTATGATAAACGCTACCGGCTCGTGCAAGTAATCTCGGATAATCACTTGAAAGGAATGGACCGAACCAGTAGTCAGTACAATTTTACTGGAAAGGTTACCAAAGAAAAACACGTTCACAAAGCCAAGGAGCAAGTTAGCATTACTAAGGAATATAAATATGACCACCAAGACCGGTTGCTAAAAGTGTATCACCAAGTGAACAATGAGTCAAAGATCTTAATTGCTGATCATCACTATAATGAACTAGGAGAACTCACCCAAAAGAACCTGCATGTTGAATCTAATGGTAAGCCTTGGCAATCGCTGGATTACCTATACAATATCAGGGGGTGGTTGTCCACGATGAATAAACCGATTACAAAATCGGGTGCCTTGTACAATGATTTTTATGCTTTCAAATTATACTATAATGATCCCAGCACAGAATTACATAACGTTCGTCAATTTAATGGAAATGTGAGTGCCTTTAAGGAGGAAAGACCTTATGAGATAGAAGATTCGGGTAGTGCAGTGAGAGGCGGTTATTCCTATACTTATGATCCGGCCAACCAACTCAAAATGGCCATCTATTCCCGACCCTCCAATCCCTCCCTGAACGGAACCTACAACGAAGCAATTACCTATGACCAAAATGGAAATATCTCAACGCTCAATCGGAAAGGCCCCATTGAAGGGATAACCCAAACCATCGACGACTTGGAGTACCATTATGCGGGCAATCAGTTAGTAGGGGTAAAAGACCGGGGGAACGTGAAAGAAGGTTTTAAAGATCGGGGCCAAACCACGGATTATACCTATGATGCCAATGGCAACCTGATCAGTGATTCCAACAAGAAGATTGCTTCCATTCATTATAATATATTGAATCTTCCGGACACCATTACCTTTACTGATGGCCGTGCCATGGTGTACACCTATGATATTTCCGGCAGGAAGCTTAAGCAGCAAGTGGTAGCTGCCAATGGCTCGGTTAAATTGGAAAGGGACTATGTAAGTAGTTTCCTCTATCTCGATGATACGCTGCAGGAAATTCAACATCCGGAAGGAAGAATAGTACATCAGGTTCCTGGTAGGTCCTCCTCCGGATGGGAATACCAGTATCACTTAAAAGACCATTTAGGTAATGTAAAAACCACTTTTACCACTGCCCCCCAACAGGAGATCTACCGGGCGAGCTTAGAAGAGGCAACGAATGCTGCTGAAGCAGCCCAGTTTAATCCTACTTATGACCGGGCGGTGCGGTATACTTCTTCGCTGTATAATCATACGCAAAGTGGCGTTAGATCGCAGCGGCTAAGCGGGGCTAATGAAAAAGAGGTTATTGGATTGGCAAAATCGCTTCAGGTGATGCCGGGCGATACCATCAACATGGAAGTTTATGCTAAGTATTTTACGCCAACCTCTAAAAGTACGAATGTACAAAGGTTCATAGTGGCAGCCATAAGCAGTGCCTTTGGGCTCTCGGCGAGTACCATTGGCGAAGCAGGAATGGCCTATCAAAGCCTGACCGCTCTCCATGGTGCCGGGCTACTGCTTCATTCAGATGAGGAAACTGATAAAGCCGCGCCCAAAGCCTATTTAAACTATATTTTGTTTGATCAGGATTTTATACCCTACGATTTGGGCTTTGATCAGGTAAGCACTCAAGCCCTGGAGACTGGAAAGAACACACCCCACGAGAAGCTGGGTTTGCAAGCGATAATCAAACGTCCCGGCTATATTTATATGTATCTTAGCAATGAAAATGCTACCATTACCGATGTTTTCTTCGATGACCTTCAGATTACCCACAAGCATTCCCCGCTGATTGCCACCACGGACTATTATCCTTTCGGAAGGATTGCCCAGCAATTCAGCCGGGAAAGGATAGTAGAGCAGCGCTTGAAATATAACGGCAAGGAATTTCAAAAGGAGGAAGGCCTCGACTGGTATGACTACGGCGCGAGGATGTATGATGCGAACTTGGGAAGATGGCACATGGTGGACCCCATAGCCGAAAAGTACTATGCTTGGTCACCTTATAACTACGTATTGAATAACCCGCTCAAATTTATTGACTCGGATGGGAGAGAGCCAATAATTGTTGAACAGCATACTGAAATGAAATTTTTAGAATTTTCCTTTGGAAGCGATGCAGTAATTCAGGGAAGTCAGCTTAAAAATGATAAAGGCTTTAGTGCCACACTTATTGAGATTAGATCCACCCTGGCAGAGGTTTCGTTTGAAGGCGAAAAGAAAGTTCAAGGAGAAGGGTATGAACTAGGCGTTGGTGGCAAATTAGTATTCAACTCTCTTGCAGGCAATGCAGAAGCAGGCGTTAAAGATGGATCACTGGTCCTGGGTGCGGGTGCCGAAGCAGGAACAGTGGGAGTGGAAGGAGAAGCCTGCCTATTATTTGTCTGTGTTGGTGGGGAAGCTTCTTTTGGTCCCCAACTGGGTGCAGAAGTAGCCATAGGGGAGAAGACAAAAGTAGGGGCTCAGCTCGGTATAGGCGGAGCTGCGGCATCGGTGAGATTTGTGAAGCCCCCTCCAATAATTTCTAATGATTATATGAATCGCATCAATCCAACCCCTAAACTACTCTCTGATGATCCGATTCCAATGCCTTCGCGCTTATCGTCAATAAAAATGGATGCAAAAGAGTACTCTCCTAAATTTAATGAATTAATCAAGTCAATTTATGATATGGTGCCATTTTAAACTTTGGAATAAACCACAGAACTAACCTAATAATATATGAAAAAAATTATTAGTGGATTAATTGTATCCCTACTGGCAGCTGTATCTGCACCCGCACAGATTAATTCTGACAAATTGCAAAACAAATATGTCTTAGCGGATCATATCACCAATTTGGTATCAAATCAGTGGGCAAAGGATTCTCAGACCATCGAATCTTGGTCAAATAGCTTAAAGCACACAATCAATAAACAATTAATTATGGATGAGTTGGCTATCCGATACACAATAGATAGCCTGCAAGCACTTCAGTTACCAACCGATAAGTTTACCCTGCAATTGACCAGCTTGACTTACAAAAAAGAGTCCTTGTTGTCAGAAGTAACTGCAAAGAAAGACGATCTGGCTCAAAAAACTAAAAGCAGACTACAGGAATGGCAAAATACCATTAAAGCTAATTCAGGACTTAATTCACTTGAACACCCTACCCGAGTGAACATTCCTGCTATAAATCAATCTTGTATTCCACCTGAGTTACCTAACCTAAATCATCCATTCGTACAATCCATGTCAAATATTTCTCTTCCCGCATTACCCGTACTTTCAGCGGGAGACTTTCAACAGGTGGAACTTTCCCCTGATCTTTCCTTCATCCACAAATCACTCCCATTCAAAGATGTTGAAGGACTTAAGCATATTCAGAGGAAATTTGGCAGCCTGAAAGACGGGGTATCTCAGTTAACCTCCTTTACAAAGAATTCCGATAATCCCATCAACACAGCCTTTGAGAATATTATTCAATTAAGCGGTTTTCAGGAAAAAATTGAAGCAGCAGAGAATATGCCTCTAAATGACTTCCTAATAAGAGCCGAACAAATGGAAGATCCAAAAGCCCTAAAAGAATCAGCTCAAAAAGAAATTATAAAGGAAGCGTTTAATCATTTCAAGGGAAGAGAAGAACGATTGAATCAGGCTATAGAAAAAATGGCTAAATACAAGCAAAAATTTTCTTCTGTGAATAGTATCCAGGAGATTCCAAAGATAAGTAATGGCAAATCCCTTAACGAACATTTATTTCTCGGAATAGCCTTTCAAATTCAGCGAAAAAATTACCTTTCATTAGATTTCAATCCCTACCTTGGATATCGCTTTACAAACCGTCTTACTACTGGTCTAGGCTGGAATCAAAGATTTGCTTTTAATAACTGGACCCAAACTAGCCAAAAAGGTGAAATTTATGGCCCAAGAGCTTATACCGAATTCAAAGTTTGGAAAGGCTTTTCTCCACGCTTAGAAGTTGAATACATGAAGTACTTAATACCTCCTAGTTTTTTAAATACCCCCTTTGAAAATTACAAGCGTGAATGGATTTTTGGCAGTAAGATTGGAATAAAAAAAGAATATCCATTTAGAAGAAATATAAAAGGTACTGTTATAGTAATGTTCAAATTCACCAATTCAAACCAGAATTACTCAGACCATAATATCTGGAATATGCGATTTGGTTTGGAATTTCCAATACAGAAGAAAAAAGTTAGTAATAATTAACTTAAGTTGCGAGTAATTAGAAGACCTGGTTAAGGGTATAAGCAAGGATAAAGAAGATAAGTTTAAAGATAAAGCCATTAAGAGTAACGGTATGAATCTTCTTAGGAAAGAAGTTTGTGTCTAGTCCTGATTATGTTGGCCAAATTCGTCTCGCGAAACGGTTGTGGCTGTTGCACAACTTTGTTTTAAGCCTGACTGATTTCACAGTCTGAACTTATTGCCACCCCGGGAGTACTTTCCTGGTTGTAAAGAGGGTAGTAAAAGCGATAAAATAGCTAGCAAAGACATTTTGCTGCTCTTTAACCAGTGCAAGGGCTTGGCTTACTACTCTTCTTTAACGGCTACCATTAATCAGGTAGTTGTGCAACAGCCACGACGGAATAAAGAGATTAAAAAAACACCTGATAGCATCAGGCTTTTCCCATAATATATATCTTTTAAAGCCATCTCATAAATGAATGTTGAGATATAATTTATGAGATGTGATTTACGAGAATTTTATTACAAAAAGTTAAGTGACACTAATGCAAAAAATTAATATAAACAAGATTAAACTTTTGCTACTTCTTTAACGGATGACGTTAAGTAAATTTCTTTTTCATGCAGTTGAGAAATGAGGAGTAGTTGAGGTTTATTATTTAAGTTGTGTTTGAATATTTTAAATACAACAACAAAGTCGTTATTTTTATTAAGAAGATTTTTTTCAATATCTAATGCATTATCTTCTAAAGCTATAGTTACCTGTTCCGTGCCAAGGGTCGAAAGTCCTCCTGCTAGATAATATATTCTGTTATTTAATGATTGTCTTGCAAATATAGCATAGTCAAATTCATCTTTCTCTTCTCTTGAAAATACATTAGGGTACTGTAATATTTCAAGATTATAAAGGTGATTGTCTATATTCCTGCTAATGCTACAAAGTTTATTAAATGTAAGTAGTTGCTCTGATAATTTATTATGGAATAAGCCTATGGAAATAACACGTTTTAACCTTGAAATATTAGAGAGTTTATCATATTCATAATAAGCTTTATCTTCGTATGAAATTTCAAGTTTTTTAAAAAAGGTTATAAATTCCTCTTTAGCATTAATGTCAGCTATTGAGATTAAATCTCCTAACTTAGAATTAGGTATATTTTCCTTATGCATGAAGAAAATAATATCAGAATTGATAAAAATAGACTTTAGAGGGTGGGGATTTTGTTCTTTAGCAACCTGATACTCACATAATTTTTCAAATACATCTAAAAATATTTCGCATAAATCCTTATCATCTGTTTCAAAGCTTGCAGTACTTTGGCCAGAACCAATATTATAGTAGTTAGTGAATATAACAACTGCTTTCCATTTACCTTGTTTACTGCGTTTTACTGGACTGCTTAAGAAAAATTGGAAGGGAATATAATCTAGAGGATAGAAAATTTTATGGCTATGCTTTTCCTTTAAGTTTTCAATCAACTCCGCATCCTTATCGATCAATTTATCACAAAATATTTCTAATATTTTCTCATCCGTATAATCCTTAAATTCTTTGCCAGGTTCAGGCATATTTTTGGTTGCATAGACAAAAAGGTTTTCGTCAAATTTATCTTTATTTATTCGCACGTATCCTTCGTTATTCTTTCGTATAAAAAAAGCTTTTTTATTCTTTAAAACTCGGGATATTACAAAGGATCTTAATTTAGAAGGTTTAAATATTTCCGGATTATTTAACTTTGTATTACTTAGCACTCCGATTCGTAAGGAGTTGGGTATTTTACTTGAAGGAAAATTGGTGAGCTTATTTGTAATTTCAGCTTGAGCTTCTTCAAGTTTCGCTAGATACTGATTATATAAATCCTTACTTTTAAAGGTCAAGTACTTTTCATTTTCATGATCTGGATTAGTTTTTATTATATTACTAAGTTCTTCTCCTTCCTCCCGTGCAGCTATTCCAATATTATGTACTAGAAAGGCACCATAACTGGTCATGTATGTTAAAATAGTGAGCTGATTGTTGGAGCTTTCAGCATGATCAATTACGCCTTTTATAGCTTTAAATCTTCCTTTAAGATCATCTATTTTAGTTAATGAAGTAACTCTAGAAATAATTTCTCCAATTTTCTCTTGCATTACATTTGCTCCAGATACTATATCTCCAATTTGCTTCTGCATGTCTGGTGCCATCTTAACTATTTCCTCGAGTTTAGATTGCATGTCACCCGCTACTTTCCCTATCTGCTTTGCATCCGTACTTATACCATTAATTTGGTTTGTTAATATTGTTTTTTCTCGTTCATTTTCCTTTTTTACAATATAATATATAAAGAAACCTACTATTATTCCTATAAACCCTAGTAATGCTCCAATAACATCAAGATGTGACAATACATTATATTCTAGCGTATCAATCTCTAACCCTGATGGATGTTGATAATTATTCCATGCAAAGTATTTAAAGTATCTTATTAGGATATATAAGAAGATAAGTGACATTAGTGTAATTGCTAGAATTAATATATTTCTAGCTCTTGTAGGCTCTTCTTTTAAAGTAGAATATTCCCAATTAGTATTATGGTTATCGATTGGTTGATCAGACATAAGATTGGAGTTCTAAATGTTTAAATTTTGTATAATTAACTAATTCTTAATTAATTATAAATAAATTTTTATATAATAATTTATTATTTTAAGTACTATGCGAAGCACGGACCTATAATGAAAGAAAATTGACAGTTTTACCTTACTTTTAATGCAGTTAATAACTAAATAAATCAGGCTAATGGGAATTAGCCAAGATGGTTGCTTAACCTTCCTGTGAATGCATTTAGACAAAACGAAGCTTCGTTTATTAATAGATAAAGTAGAGAGATTGAGTGTATCAATACCTAATAACTTCTATCCTAATAATAAACCATCACCCAATATAGCTCAACAATTAAAGGCTAGTCTTGCAAGTTTGTCGAGTTGGTTATATAAACATCCTAGTTTAAACAATGGAGCAACCTATGGGAAAAAAATTGCTGAATTAAAAAGCAAACTTCCGGATACAATTCGCTCTGGCACTTGGTTTCCGGAGAAAGAGGCAGCTGAGCTGAAGACTGGCTTACTAGCTCTCTTAAGATTAATTAACCGAGAAAATAAATCTATATTTATTGTTCACGGCCGTGATTTACAGATGCGAGAGGCGGTACAAAGTGCTTTGCGCGGTTTAGCTCTGCCAACTGTAATCTTGGAGCGAGAAGATGATAATGGACAAACGGTCATTGAGAAGTTTATAAAAGAAGCTGCCCGGTGTGAATATGCGGTGATCCTTTACTCGGCTGACGACGAAGGAAGGCTGCGTTCCAAAGGCCGGAGTAAAGAAACACCTTTACGATTACGAGCCAGGCAGAATGTTGTCCTTGAATTAGGTTATTTTTTAGGTAAGTTAGATAGGAAAAACATCTTTGTCTTACATTCCGAAGAATCTATTGAACAACCTAGTGATTTTGTAGGAGTAGTATACCAATCGTATGACAAAGCTGGCAAATGGAAAGCTAAATTAGTCCGAGAATTGAAAACAGCAGGTTTCAAAATTCCCACTAAATTTTCTGATAGAATTTAAATACATATACCACTAGTTTAAGCTTCTAAGCACTGATAAGTATAAAGCTTTAAAGTATTTTACAAATCTACGACGTTCGTTATTGGTAGGTGAAATTGTTCTTGTCCCATAATCGCGAATGAATAAACGAGCTTTACAGAGGCAGGAAATTCTATGGTTTCTTTCAGCTAATAGACTGAGAGGCTTTAATATAAAGTAGTAGTAAAACTTGTATTTTTAATATACGTACACTACTTTTGTAATGCTCTGGTACCCCGAACACCTAAGTTCCACTTAGGAAGCTGACGTAGGGATATCAGAGCTTATTTTTTTTATTCCCTTTAAACATAGTCTCATCTATTTCATAATCTCTACTTATAAATCTCCAATGCCTGTAGGGACCATTCCAGGTATCACTATCAGAATCTCTTCCTGTTGAAATCCCAATATTAAATCTGGGTTTAATTTGGCAGATGCGATTGTAGATGTGTTTATATAATTTTTCCTTTGCAATAGTTCTTTTTCCTCTTCTATGTTTTCCCGGAGGTATCTCTTTATGTTTATCATTTAAACGAAAAACCATTGCGCCCAATAAAATGTCCAGACATTGCATTATTACATGTTTCTTAGAATCAACTTCAGAGATATAATCTCTCTTAATTATGATATTTTTTTCTTTAAAAGAAGGCGTATCCTGAAGCTGATGTACATAATTCTTAAAAATATCACACTTCTCCTTAGTCTCTGGAAGAAGATCAAAATAAAGCCTTAAGTAGATTGGGCCATCTTTATCGTTGCAATATTGCAATCCAAAAGAATGTTTTATTAATTGATAATAGAGAATAAAGAATTCGTCTTCTTTGTGTTGATCTGTTAACCCAACTGGGGAATAACCATTTTGGGTGAATAAGATCCGGATCTTGACTTTATTTTTTACAATAAGGTCAAAGAACTTATCCATTACGGCTAGGTATTTACTTAAATAATTTTCAGTGACTTTTTGCCATTTTAGCTCGTTGAAAAGATTATTCTCCTGGAACACCATCCTAAGAGTATGTTCAATATCTTCTTTATCTGGACCCTTAACTAAAGCAGCTCCATAAAAGTTTGAAAAATGCTTTCCTTTCTTATCTGATTCATCACAATAAATATGATACTCCATCTATAACTCTTGATTTCTACGCGCAGTTAAAACTATATAAAGATACTATTTCTTATTTATAGGCCAGTTATCTTATATATTAAAGCATGACTAATATTAAGATGGTTAAACTTTTAAGCGTTCAAATATCCGTTGTACTTGAATTGCCTGAAATCTGCCACCACGACTAGCTCTGAAGCCAGCTTCATTAAGCTTTTCAGCAATAGCTACCCAATTTAGTCCCTGTGCCCGGTAGAGATTCACCATGGCAGCGGCCCGCTTGTTGTTTTCGTTAGTCACTGCTTTTTGTCGCATCACCTGAGCACCGGCTACCCGGTTCTGGTAGGTTAGGTTTTCCGGCTTACCTAATTTTACACCCTGAGCAATCTTAACTTGGAGAGCTGCTTTGGTCCGGCTACTGATGAGCTCCCGTTCGTGTTGGGCTAACACCGCAAATATTCCAATAGTTAAAGTATTGGCATCCGGCATATCAGCACAGACAAAATCAACCCCGCTATCCTTCAAGGTAAAAATAAAAGAAGCGTTACGGCTAAGTCGATCCAGTTTGGCAATAACTAAAGTGTCTTTAATTTCCGGGCCTGCTCAATGGCGGCGATCAGCTGAGGCCGGTTGTTCTTTTTCCCGCTCTCTACTTCGATGTATTCACTGGTAATCTTCTCTCCTTTCAGGAAAGCAGCAACAGCATACTGCTGAGCTTCCAAGCCCAATCCACTTGCCCCTTGCTTAGCAGTACTAACCCGGTAATAGGCTATATATTTTTTATTACCCATAGTTTTCTGATTGCAAGTATTGAATTATCCCATCTAGCTTATAAAGCAGTTCCTGGGTAGTGATACTAATAACCCCTTGTTGCTTTTCTGCTTCCAACTTCCCGAGCAAACAATAATGAAGGTGTTTAATTTCTGCTAAATCCAGAGATGCATTAAATTTGATATCCTTGTCGCCTGGTTGGATGTAGTAGAAATTCATAAGATCCGGAATATATATAGGATAAAAGTACGCTATTTAACTCATTTTACAAATCATAAACGCTCGTTTATGATTTGTAAAACTAGTAATTTCTCCTTATTTTTAGTTCAAGATGGAGAAAAAGTATGTTGCTTATTACCGGGTAAGTACTGCCAAGCAAGGAGCCTCGGGATTAGGCCTGGAGGCGCAACAATACGCCGTGGCTAGTTTCTTGAAAGGACAAAAGATTACCAGTGAATACGTCGAAGTAGAAAGTGGTAAGAAAAACAACCGGCCGCAACTGATCGCGGCCATTGAACAGGCCCGAAAAATTAAAGCTACTTTAGTTATTGCCAAACTGGATCGGCTCAGCCGGAACGCTTCTTTCATTTTTACTTTGAAGGATAGCGGGGTTGATTTCGTTTGTGCCGATATGCCCGATGCGAATACTTTAACGATTGGCATCTTCGCGGTACTGGCCCAGCACGAACGGGAGTTGATCAGCAGCCGAACCAAGGCCGCACTCCAAGCGAAGATTGCCCAGGGTGCCAAATTAGGGAAACCGGAAAACTTAACCTATCAGGATCGGGTTGCTGGCGCTCGGGCATTAAAAGAGAAAGCAAGTACGAACCATAATAATAAAAGAGCGGCCGCCATGATCGAGCTTTACCGTTCCAAAGGTTTGAGTTGGCTGGCCATTGCTGGTAAATTAAATGAAGCTGGCTTCCGAGCTAGCCGGGGTGGGGAGTTTCAGGCGGTCCAGGTGCAAAGAATTTATCAACGTATAGTTACCATCTAGCCGGTCAAAATAGCCGGTTGGTATATAAACAAGGAATCTAATGAAAAACCTAATTGTAATTATAAGTGCGCTTTTTATTGGCGCTACTACTTCTGGCCAAATACTAAAGCCGGTAACATGGTCTTATGCCGGAAAAAAAACGGCAAATAAGGAAGGTATTATTTATATGAAAGCCATCATTGAGCCGGGATGGCATATCTATTCCCAACAGGTGGCAAAAGGAGGGCCGGTAAAAACTGGTTTTACTTTCAATCCTTCCAAAGCATATAAGTTGGTGGGTAGTCCCCAAGAACCAAAACCAGTCACTACGTTTGAAAAAGTATTCAACATGCAAGTCAGCTATTTTTCTAACTCGGTTATATTCCAGCAAAAGGTTCAATTTACGAATTCTCCGGTAGTAGTTACAGGTAGTATCGAATACATGGCGTGCAACGACCAGAAATGTTTGACTCCGGAAGAGGTAGATTTTAGTATCCCCCTTAAATAGGGCTATTCTTCAAATTTTCACAACGCATGAAGTTATAAAGGATAAAGAATAGTGATATAAAGTTGTCAATTCGACAACTCGTTGTTATCTTTGTCGTATACCGCCAGTAATACCATAGAAGCATCAATGAATGTTATTAGTTATCCAACCATTAAGGCCTACTTTGAACAACACGCTGCTGCTAAAGCTTATTTGTTAGATTGGTATTATACCACTAAAAAAGCCACTTGGAACAATGTAAATGAAATGCGGGCAGATTTCCCTAGTGCAGAAATGGTGGTAGATAGCAAAGTTGTTTTCAATATAAAGGCTAATGATTTTCGCCTAGTTGCTATTGTGTTTTTCCGAGTTAAAAGAGTTCAGGTAATATGGATTGGAACTCACGCGGAGTATGATAAAATAAAAATAAAAGACCTTTAAAAAAGGTTTTTAGAGTACTAAATTGACTTTACAACATCTTAACGCCCTTTTAGAGATGGAAACAAAATTAATTCACAACGAAGCGGAATATCAGGCAGCATTGAAAAGAATCCGGGAACTGGGAGAGCCGGAGAAAGGAAGCCCGGAAGATGAAGAAGCAGAAATTTTAACCATGCTGCTGGTTAAATTCGAAGAAGAAAATTATCCGGCAGAAGAACTTGATCCTATTGAGTACCTGAAAACCAGAATGGAAGTTTTAGGGTTAGCGCAAAACGACTTAGTGCCCTACTTTGGAAACAAAGGAAACGTTTCCAAGGTGTTAAACCGCAAACGCCCCTTAAGTCTGCAAAACATCAGAGCCTTAAAAAAAGGGCTAGGATTGTCTGCTGATGTTCTAATATCTGGTTCTGATTATGCGATGTCAGCCTAGTGTGACCTAAATTGATCTCCAAGCCTCTTAGAAATAAGGGGCTTTTTATTATTTATCTTTTTTAGATAAAGCCCCATTCTTCAAACTCATCTCATAAATAAAAAATTAACGATGATTTTTGAGATGGTCTTATGACACACAAATCCAACAAAAAAGACCTGGCAGAACCAAGCCTTTCTCTATATCATTTTTCCGTCGTGGCTGTTGCACAACTACCTGATTAATGGTAGCCGTTAAAGAAGGTTACCAATTAATCTTTGATGTTATGCAAGGCAAGAAGGTATTTGCCGAGGAGAAGGTGCTGCTCTTCTCCCTCTCGGCGCACGTGCCGGAACACAACTTTTACCGACGGTTGAAACAAGAGGTGGATCTGGATTTTCTCTACGAACTTACCCAGCCCTATTTCGGGCGTTGTGGCCAACAGTCGATTGACCCGGTAGTTTTCTTTAAGCTCTGCTTAGTGGGTTACCTGGAGAATATTGTCTCGGACCGCCAGCTTATCGAACATTGCAGCCTGCGACTGGACCTGCTTTACTTTCTGGACTATCACTTAGACGAGCCCTTGCCCTGGCACTCCCCGGTGAGTCGTGCCCGTCAGCTCTATCCCGAGGCCCTGTTTGAATCGTTGTTTGATAAAGTTTTTCGCTTGTGTGTCGAGAAAGGCATGGTAGTCGGTCGTAGGCAGGCCATCGACTCGGCACCGGTCAAGGCTAATGCTTCCATGGACAGCCTGCTTCTAAAGCAACCGGCTGGGTCTGCGAAAATGTATGTGAATCAGATAACTATAGAGAATAGTTCAGCCGCCGAAGAGTCAAATAGAAATAAAAACAGCAAACCAGAGCAATTTATTTCTGCTCCCGAGCATCAATTAAGAAAGCTGAAAAAGCACCAAGATCAGCTAAAAGAATCTCCTAAAGGTTTGGGAGGCAATTACGAGAAGGCCCGGCTGGTAAGTAATAAAACTCACTATAGTCCTACTGATGGGGATGCCCGTATATCGGTCAAACCAGGTAAGGCTAGAAAGCTCAATTATCATTGCAGTCTGGCGGTAGATACAGCCAAAGGCGTCATCAGCCATGTGCAGGCCGACTTGGCGGATGGTAGAGATAGCCAGTATCTGCCCGCTATTACCTTGAAATTGCAGCGGCGGTTACTAGACAATGAGCTGCTTCTACAGGAGTTGTTGGCCGATAGTGGGTATTCTAATGGAAGCAACTACTCCTTTTTAGAGCAAAGAAAGATAATCGGCTGGATACCCGTGTTTGGCCAGTACAAACCGGAAATTGAAGGCTTCCCTTACAATCAACAGCAGGACCAGTTCACCTGTCCGGCCGGTAAAATACTCTCCTTTAAAACCGTTGACACCAATGCGGAGGGAGGATTACTAAAAATCTACCGGGCTACCTACCAGGACTGCAAACAGTGTCCTTTGAAATCCTCTTGTGTTCCTAAAAGCCCATGCCGACAAATTACCCGCACCGCTTACGACCCAGAGTATCGGCGGGCACAGGCAAGGCAGCAAAGCAGAAAGGGGAAGCGGATGAAGCGGCTTCGGCAAAGCACCGTGGAGCCCGTCTTCGGCAGCTTAATTCATTATTATGGGCTACGGCAAATAGGGGTGCGAGGCAAAGCCGGGGCGCACAAGGTGATGTTACTGGCCGCTACTGCCTTCAACCTGAAAAAATATATGAAGTTCAAGCCAGTGAAAGTAGTAAGCCAAGCCCTTGCACTGGTTAAAGAGCAGCAAAATGTCTTTGCTAGCTATTTTATCGCTTTTACTACCCTCTTTACAACCAGGAAAGTACTCCCGGGGTGGCAATAAGTTCAGACCGTGAAATCAGTCAGGCTTAAAACAAAGTTGTGCAACAGCCACCGTCCTTTTACGAGACAAAGTTTGTCATGACTCATCCTGAAAAACGTCGACCTATGACCAAGATAGTCTGGACATACCCAAATAAATTCTATAAACTTAATTTATACTGGTAATTGGAATTTGGACAGTTATCTGGGTACCTTTACCGCCGGCGGGAGTGTTTATGGCAAAGGTACCATTCAATAGTTTTATCCGATCCTGAATAGTACGAAGCCCAATACCACTCTTTTTACCAGGTTCTGGGTTTATTCCTTTGCCATTATCGCGTACTTTCAGGATTAATTCGCCCTCTTCCTGCATTAGCAGAATATCAACACTAGTCGCCTCGGCGTGTTTGGTTACGTTGGTTAGCAATTCCTGGCAGATGCGGTACATAGCCAGTTCCAGGTAAGATTCCAGCGGGTATTCCATTTCCTCCGCATCGCAATTTACCTCGATTGAACTCTGTCTGTATTGTTTGCATAAATCCTCTACCGCTCTGGTCAAGCCGAAATCCTTTAGTACAATTGGCACTAACTCGTGCGATACCCTCCTGGTTTCCTGAATAGCTTCATCCAGTAGTTTTTTGGTAATTTTTATTATATCGGATGACACGTGCGGAGCCACCTGGTCCAGATTCAGTTTCGTGGCGTACAACAGCTGACCTACCCCGTTGTGTAAAGATTCGGAAATCCGGCTACGCTCTTCTTCCTGAGCAGCCAGAATACCCAGCAACAAGGCTTTTTGCTGATTCAGCCGCATCTGCAGGTTTTCTTCTTCCAGGCGTTTTACTTCCGAAATATCCAGATCAATGCCTAATACTTTAAGGGGTTCTCCTTGTTCGTTGCGCAGCACCACGGCTTTAATCCGGAAGGTAAGTACCTGGCCGCTTACCCGCAGGCGCAGCGTTTCCTCTAAGGGTTCATGTTTTTCCCGCAAATGATTTACCACCCGCTGCGCAATAGGTTGATCTTCTTCTATTACGTATTCCAGGTAGGTTTCCGGGTTTACCGGGCTGCCTACTGGCAGATTAAACAAGCGGTACATGCCTTCACTCCAGCCAAAGGTGCCGGCCGCAACATCGTACTCCCAACTACCTATGCGCGCTACTTCTTCGGATTGCTGCAACAGCATTAAGCTTTGTAATCGTACCGCTTCGGCTTTCTTAAAGGGAGTAATATCCTTCGTAGTAAGGATGACCCCATTGTGATGCTTTACTAAGGTAAGATAAAACCAGTTATCCGGAAACGGCTCATAAGAATAGTATTGCTCCTGCTCATAAGCCACGCCGCTTTCCACCACTTGTACCATCCGGTCAAAAACACCGGATAAAACAATCCCGGGGCTTTGCTGGCGCACACTTTTGCCCACTACCTCGCCTAATTGCTCTATGGCCTGGCGATTGTTCATTCGCCAGGTAAAGTCTATGATGGTGCCGGTGACATCCCGAACAGCATCAAAGACCTGAATGACATCCAGCGAACTGTCCATGACGGATTGCAGGAATTGCCGGCCCTGAATTATCTCCAGCTCCGCTTTTCGTATCTGGGTAATATCCCGGGCAATAGCCAATACTGTTTCCACTTTACCAGCAGCATTTTTTTCCGGCGAAATACGCGAATAAAAGTACCCCTCGCCGTCTGGGGTGGGTAAAGGATTAAAGTGTTCTACTGGTTTGCCGTCTTCAAATGCCTTCTGCAAGCTATCCATGTAAGGCAGGGCTATTTCCTCGGGCAGCCCCATGTCGCTAGGAGTTTTACCCAGTAAGTGCTCTATACTAAGGCCGGTTTTGCTCTCGTATTCGGGGTTGGCAAATACCAGCTTGGAATCTTTATCCCATCGGGTTATCACATCCGGGGTATTTTCAACTAAAGTAAAATATTGGTCCCGGCTGGTTTTTAACTCTGCCGTGCGCTGCTGCACCTCGTCTTCCAGTTGGGTCCGGTACTTTTCTTCCGCCATGCGCAAGGCCTCTTCCACTTGCTTCTGCTCCGTCAGGTCCCGCATAATCTTTACGAAGCCAATGGTGTTATCCTGTTCATCCCGCAACGGCCGGGTAATACCCGAAGCCCAGAACCGGGAACCATCTTGGCGCCGGTGCCAGCGCTCATCCTCCGCCCGTCCTTCTTTCTCCGCCGTCTGTGTTTCCCATTCCGGCGCTTTGTTTTCGCGGTCTTCCGGTACAAAAATAAGGTCGCCTGATTTTCCTATAATCTCCGCTTCGGTATAACCCAGCAGTATTTGGGCCCCACTACTCCAACTAACTACCCGTCTCTGCGTATCGAGAGAAAGGATAGCGTAGTCCTTCGCACTCTCTATTATCAACCGTAAGCGTTGTTCCGACTGCAACAACGCTTTCTCGGCCTGTTTGCGGAGGGTTACATCAAAAAAGGTGATCACAATGCCGTTAATCCGGTCCTCAGTGGTACGGTAGGGTAATATCCGCATCATGAAAGCCCGTTGGTCCGTGGTGGTTACTTCCCGTTCCAGAAGGGTGAGCTTCTCCAGGACGGTTTCCACGTCCGCTAGTAAATGGTCATAATCCAGGCGGTGGGTAATATCCGAAATAGGTCGGCCGTAGTCCGAGGGGATTAAATTAAAAATTTGCCGCGCCGCTGGGGTGTATAACCTCGTGCAGAAAGCACGGTCCAGGAAAATGGTAGCGACTTCGGTCGAATTAATCAAATTTTGTAAATTGTTACTGGTAATAACGGTTTCCTCAATTTTTACCTTGAGTTCCTGGTTTACCGTGCGCAGCTCTTCGTTAATCGATTGCAATTCTTCCTTACTGGTTTCCAGCTCTTCCGCGGCCGAGCGCAACTCTTCGTTTATGGCCTGCAATTCCTCGTTCGAGGCTTTTAACTCCTCGGCCTGGTATTCGTACTGTTCCGCTGAAAGTCTTAACTGAGCTTTTATCTGGATCAGCTCTTCTTCCAGTTGCCGGGCGATGGGCTCCTCGACAGTTGTAATTACTTTTTCATTGCTTGTTTCCTGCTCCGGTTCATTTGATTCAAAAATTACCAGGACGAACCCTTTCGCCGGATCGCCTTCTTTGGTAACCGGTTTTACCTGAATGTTTACCGACTGGCGTTCCCCATGCTGACCCCAGACTATATTGCGAACTTCCAGGACGGTTTGGCGTTGTATGGCTTGGTAAAGGATCGAGCGAAGTTCCATGCGTAACTCGGGCCGGATTAGCTGGAGCAGGTTCTTAGTGGGCTCGCCGCCGGATAATTCCAGAAACCGGCCTACTTTCTCGGACATATGCAGGATCTCGTAATCTTCATTTACCACCAACGAGGGCGGTGCGTATTGCTCGAGCAGTTTCTGATGCAACTCCCCGAAAGAAATGCGGCCGGTTGGAGAGCTTTCCGGCTCCTTCGCCTTGCGGATCATTAATGGCGGGGGTATTAAGTTAGGAACCGATTCGGGCACGGGGTATTTGCGCAAGGCCACTTGCCGGGACCGGAAGATCCGATTCTCCCGGCTTACCGTAGCGTACAGATCGCTGGCGCCATCCACGGATTCGGCCGAACCCAGGAACAGGTAACCACCCGGTTTTAAAGCAAAATGAAACGTTTCCATGACCCGTTCCTGGGCCGTGCTATTCAAGTAAATCAGTACGTTGCGGCAGGTTACCAAGTCCAGGCGCGAAAAAGACGGATCTTTTAAAAAATTGTGCTGGGCAAAAAGAATCATTTCCCGGATCTCGCGGATGACGCGGTAGTGATCCCCTTCTTTGGTAAAAAAGCGCTTCAGCCGTTCGGCGGAAACATCGGCAGCATCGTTGAGCGTGTAAATACCTTCACGAGCGGTGCCAATAGCGGCCGCATCTAGGTCCGTGGCAAATATTTGTACTTTCGGCGCATCTACTACATCTAGGGTTCTTTCCGCCACCAGCATGGCCAACGAATAAGCTTCTTCCCCGTGGCACAACCGGCTACCCATATTCTTATCTCGTCTTCCGATCTTTTATCTTGAAAGATGACCGGTAAAATATCTTGTTCCAGGGCGGCAAAAGGCTTTTTATCCCGGAAGAAATTAGTAACTGAAATTAAAAGGTCTTTTAGTAAAGCCTGGCTTTCCTCGATATTCTGCTGCAAAAAAGCGGCGTAACTCGGCAGGTCGGGCAGGTCTCGCACGTTAATGCGGCGTTCAATCCGGCGCAGCAAGGTTGCCCGCTTGTAATTAGAAAAGTCATGACCGGTGCGCAAGCGCAATTGGGCAAATATTTCGCGCAAAGCCTGTTGGTGTTGCTCCGGCCGCTGCTCCGCGACTAGGGCAATTTCCACGGTGCCCAGACTATCCCGGTAGGCCACGATGCGAGCCGGGATTTCGGCCACCGGCAGCACGTCATCAATCAGCTCAGTAGCAATGGCGTTGCGGGGCATTTCGTTAAATTCGGCCTCGCGGGGGTTTTGTACATAAGCCGCCCCGCCCCTTTCTTTTACCCGTTTTAAGCCCATGGAGCCGTTGGCTCCGGTGCCGGATAAAATAACACTCACCGCTCGGGGGCCGTGCGAATCAGCCAGGTTCCGGAAAAATATATCCACCGGCGCCCGCCTTTCTTCCAGGTGCAGGTTAACCGATGGCGCAATGAAGCCCTCTTCTATAATCAGGTGCTGATTGGGAGGCACCACGTAAATGTGATCCGGCTTAATTTCTACTTTTTCCCGAACCTGTGCCACCGGGATGGTGGTTACCGCCTGAAGTACCTCCGCCAGTTGGCTATCATGATCGGGGGAAAGGTGCAGAATAACCACATACGCCATCCGGGAATCTTCGGGCACGTGCGCAAAGAACTCTCGTAACGCTTGAACACCGCCCGCCGAAGCGCCTAAACCCACAATTAGAAAGTCGTGCGGCTTTTCGGTGAGAAAATCATAAAATTTATTTGATCCCATGATACCCTTTTTTACTCCCACCCGGAAGGGAGGACTTAATCTTTTAAAATTAAATCTCTTGTTCTCTCAATATTATTCGCCACTCGTTTCTGCCGCTGCTTGTTGGCGGATACTATTGGTGGTTAATTGCTCGTGGTTAAAAACCGATTGCCGGACAATTTCGGCCCGGCTTTCGGCTTCTTTGGCTTTTTTAAAATACATGGCGGCCAGTTTTGGTTGGTTTTTTTCCGCATAGTGGTCGCCCAGGTTGTTGAGCAAAATGATACTTTCCTCTACTCCCCGGATAGCACTCCATAAAGTGTCTTCAATTTTTTCGGTAATAGTGGTTAAAAGGCTATCGGCCGAATACGCGTGCCCGGTGTGGCACCGATAGCGGGCTATATCCCCATCTTTAATGGTAAATAGTACTCCATGACATTCCGGACAGGCATAAGGCGAGGGCTGGCCTACATCCAAAATACCCTTTTCCAGGGCATGGTCCTGAGAGGCGATGCGCACTTCCATCGCCGTCTTTTTTTGCTCTTCCATCCTAATTTCTTTATCTCCTTCGGTTGTTTGGGCGATTAGTTTCACCAGCAGGGCAGCCATTTCGGCAATGGGCAAACAATAATCTACTTCCACAGCCGCTAAAGCATGTTTGGGCATAGAGGACACTTGTGCCTCGGCCGGTTCCTGCACGATAGCAATACCACCCCGGCTTTTTATCGTCCATAACCCAGCCGTACCATCATCTAAGGCGCCGGACAGAATAATACCAATCACCCGAGACCCGTAGATATAGGCGGCTGAACGAAATAAAGGGTCTACCGCCGGCCGAAAACGGTTTTCTTTCGGCCCTCGCGTTATCCGGACCACGCCCTTCTCCAGCAGCAGGTGCCGGTCGGGGGCGCTACATAAATCCGGTTATTAGCGATAGGTTCGTTATCAATGGCGTTGGTGGCCAACAACGTTTTTTGGCGGTTTATTACTTGTGGTAATATGCCCGTTACATCCGGCGACATATGCCAGACGATGAAGATAGCGGCCTCCAGATCGGCGGGCAACGCGGCCGTCAGTTGCTTAATGGCCTCAAAACCGCCCGCCGAGGCACCAATCACAATAATATTTCTTTTACCCAAAATCAGAATTTTATAACCAAGCGCTAAACAAAGTCATTATTTAGTTCTCCTTAGTTCTTGTTGGTAGTCCAGCAGATGGCCTATTAGTTTTACTAAGATAAATAAAAAAGCTATTTAGGTCAAAAAGGACTATTTAAAAGTGAAAAGGTAGCTAAGCTAAACATTTTCAGAACGATAAGAAATTAAAAATACTGGTTTATACGTTCACTTTTAGGTGTTTATCGGGATAAGATTCAATGCAATTACTATTAAATTGCTAATAAAAATTTGGGTTATGGCGAGACTATTAGATTTTAATGCGGATAACCTGGTGGTTGAAAAATTAGATAAGCAGCAAGCTCAAGAGGCCCTTTTCTATCTGGATGTTTTGTTGGAACAGAGCGGAGAGCCTGAAAGCTCGATGAAGCTTTTAAACTTACAAACAAATATCTTACAGCGTCTCACAATTTTAGGCTCCGGGCAGGAAGACAGCAAACAGTTTTAAGAAGTAATGTCAAATAGAATAATTGATTTAACCCCGGGAGCTTTGACGGTCTATTTTATTTAAAGCCATTAACTTATTAATTAGATCTACTTTTAAGACGCAGTCTTGAATGACTTGATTAGTATCCGTTACGGCTGCCCGATGGTAGTCCAGGTAGAGTAGGGCGGCTTCTACCTGGATTCTGGTCATATTCTCGATGCTAATTCCTTGAAAATAACCTGGTTTGAATAGATCCATCACTCTCTAGCGTTCCTGTCCGCGTCTACAAGAATTAAAGTTACCAAGTTCCGCTTTCTCGTATTTTACCGTATTACTCGCTTACATTTACGTATTTACCTCTTTACTATAGTATTAATTCAGGAAATATAAGGCCTTTTTCTAGCTGGCTAATAGAAATAAAATAAGGGCAACCTATTCGCTAACAATTGTTTGTAAAACCAGTACTTATATTTAACCAGAATAAATACCGAGGCAAAAATAATAAAGAAGGAGATTAGTCTGAGGCAAGTGGAATCAAAAAACGCGATGTGGGAGTACTTAAATCTTTTCCCATCTTTCCGTATTTACCGCAATCACTTGATAGATATCGGGTTAACACGTAAAAACACGCGAATAACACGGAAATAACCGCTGTCCAAGAACTCTGCTTTTCGTTTACTTGTATGGCAAGGGTATGACTCCTGCTGAAAGAATAATCGGATGCTTTTTAAGCTAAACTTTGACCAGTACGTTCCGGTACAACACCAACGGACCGAGGCCTATTTCGCTTTCCTAGTCACGGAAAATCAGGACTTTGATGCGGCCGGCGACACGGAAATGTACCGCTGTTATCCGGTATTTGAGGATGGAAGAATAAATACCCAGCTTAGCTATAACTATCCGAAGAATGAACTACAAACGATTCTTTTGGTGCTCTAATAGCTTGCTGTTATCAGGTTTTATCGTGTTTCGTGTTTATTAATGCTAAGATCTCAGGTTATGCACCATATCATGTACATCAGTACGGCCCTGGTAATCGTCCAGGAAGCAGAACTCCAAGAAATGTTAATCCAATATCGCCGTAATAACCTAAGAGATGCCATCACGGGCCTGCTCTTGTACAGTGGGGAGCATTATGTCCAATTGATTGAAGGCGCCGAAGAAGATTTAAGAAGATTATTTGCCAAGATCAGTAAAGACTATCATCATACCAATCTCATCAAATTAGCCGACGGGGCTATTCGCCAGCGTTCGTTTGAGAACTGGAGTATGGGTTTCAGGAGCGTTAACGAACAGGGGCTCGCCAGCCTGCCGGGCTATCTAAATCCTACCCGCACCACCTTGCCCCACCAGCCGGAAGAATCACCGGTCCATGTGCTTCAACAATTCTTGCAGCAGGATTTGGCTTAGGGCCGCTATTAAGGGGACGGCCCGAGCCCATTTCCTACCATTTTAGAAAAGCTAACTTTGAGAGTAGCGGTTCCGGCGTTTAGTTCCCCGGGATGAGATAAAATAATAGATAGTCACTTATATGAAAGAAGTTCTGCAATATTATAACATCCGCTGGTATTGGATCCCGCTTGTTTTTACCCTATTTCTCTTAAATAGGCTAGCTCTGGCGAACTGGCCTATTCTTTCCTTGTCCCCGGTAAGTAACCAGTATCTAAGTAAGGGCGAGCTCGTTCTGGAAATCCTGCTCAAAGGTTCTTTGATGGGATGGCTGCTCTTCTTGCTGCCCAACCACTCTCCTATCTTGGTAAAAGAAAAATTAAGACGCGCTTGGCTGGCGGGTCTGGCCATTTGGTACATTTTGTTTGCGGATATTTAAACGAGGCTGATTCGGGGAAAATGAAAAAATTACGCTTGATTTATAAGCTGTTGACCGGCTTAGAGCAAGAACTACTAGGGGCCGCTCAGCAGTACAACCGGGTTAATCACCGCCTTTTTGCCGAAGCCTGTCACTTGTTAATATATCCCCGCTTTATATCCCAGGAAACAATTATCGCTAGTTACAAGGCCTCGTCTCCAGTAATACCCCAATTTACCATCCAGCTGACCGTTAATAGTTTAGAAGTAACCAGTTGTTTGATTGTGGATCCTTTATTGACGGCAGTTGTCCCGGCTATTATTGAAAGCTGGCCCCCCTTGGTCTTAACGCTGAATGTAACCCAAGATCTGGACGAGTACCAACAGCTCAATAGCCTTTACCAAAGAGTAAAGTATCATATCTGTCTCCATCACTTTACCAGGGAGACAGACCGCTTGGTAATTTTAAGTTTATCTCAGTTTCAGATTTTTACCTTATTACTTCGTAATGCTTTATTTACTGCTTGATAAACCCAAGCTTAGGTTACTATTCCCTACCGAATAGCTTTTACCAACCATCACCTTTTATCAGGCCGTCGTTTAGCAAGTTTGATAATCTATTTACCTGGTAGAGGTACCAGAACAAGGCGAAAATCAGCCAGCGGACCTGCTCCTGCGGCTAGTTCGTCCAAGTAAAACACTTACTATGTAGAAAGTGTTTGGGTACTTTTAAAGGAAAATCAAAATGACTGACACGGGTACCAGACCCTAGAATTCAACCAAGGGAACTAGCATTTTAATGGTCTTATCAGTACCCTCTTTTAACTTGGGACTTTAAGGCTTTGAGCTCCGTTTTAGCGGCTTTTAGTCGTTGCATGGCGGCTTTTCTCGCTGCCTAGTCTCTTTAAGTTCAGATTCCCGTAAATCTACTATTTCGGCCTGAGACGAAATCCGTGGATCATTATATCCCTTCCCTCTAAAAAGGGATGAGCAGCTAATCATTAGCGGAAATATTAAAATAAATATCCCGGAGGTAAGTTTTACATAATTCAAATTTGTCATCTGTATTCTCAGTAAGGAGTAAAGTCACCAAACACCTAAATGCTTGGTTTCGGTATTACACTCAGTAAAGACTAGAAAAGTAAAGTATCTTTACTGATATAAGTTTACTCCTTTAAGGATGATTGCGTTGCGAAAGCCTCTGCTACCTATTAGTACTTTTCTATATACTTAATCTGAACTCGCGCGCTTTTTACCTTAATTATAACCCCTGTTATGATTTAGCGGACAATACCAGATAAAAACAAATTCCTTCTACCAGCATCCCTCCTATATTACATCTAATCGGCCTATTCTGATAAGTTGTTTTATGATAAATGGCTTGGTACAATCTTAAAAAAACAGTCGTTTTTGAGGTACGTTGGTCAACGTATTGCCGGATTAGACAGGTCCCACCAGACGTTTTAACCAGTGATTCGCCCACCTATTTAATTCAGAACTTCACTAATCCCGAGCAAGCACTTACCTGGTTAACGGGGCAGCCCTTCCGTGCAGTAGGAAAACCTCTTGACTAAAGCAGAGGGGAGAAGAATTAAAAGCACCCGTTTTCTGAAAACTCATGGTATTAAGTTACTATATTTTTGCAAGAAATACGGATTTTAGGAGAATATAGACAACCAAATACCAATAGGGAGTAAGTATATAACAAGCACTTCAAGCTAGAAGGTAAATAGTTATGAGAACGCTCTTGCATTCGGTGGAACCCTTAACCTGGAATTTATTCCAGCCGCTGGAAACCTTAACCCAAAAGGAGTGTATTCATAACATCTTATTCCTCAAGTACCTGCTCCACAAAGAACCTAATGCCCGGGTCCGGCAGCGAATCCACTACGATCTGGATCAATTAACGGATCACCTGTTACACTTACTCGATCAAGCCGAGATGCCATTCGAGGGAGAAATCCGTCGGCCACTTTTTTGATTCTTTCCATTTGAACTGCTCGCCATGAACTTGGTTACTTTCCATCAAAAAACATAGAGCAACGAGCTGATTTGGTAAGTCAGAAAGGAATTTACTTAGCTTCCCGGCAGGATGCTCTTTATAGCTATCATTTATTTTATGTCCAAAAATTATTTGTGGAAGTAACTCAAGAAATTCCGGGCAATGACTTAGTCCTGATCCGGGGCTTTATTAATGTTTTTAGCTTATCAGCTTACCTGGACTCAATCGATATTAGCGCTCTGTACCAGGATGGAGACGGACTTTTTTAGCGGCGCTTCGTTTCCGTAGGTGCGAGAAGGAAGGTCTTTTAGAAATTTAATTTGCTTTCCAAAATGACTTCTTAATACTTGTTGAATGATCACAAAAGAGGCCACTGTACTGAGCAAAACTACTAACACCACCACCGATAAAGGGACTACTTGAAACAAGACCATACTCTAGCGTACGGGGTCCTATTATAAAAGTCACTGATAGTCAATAATTTATTTTACGTTTTATTATCTAACGTGCCAAACCAAACACTATAAGATCAGGGAGAAAGAACAAGTATTGGCTTATAAGTTAATTTATGTAAAATGACTTAAATACAATCTCAGAAAAATGGTCGTTTCGCGAGATGTATTTTCAATTTAACCTACCTCAAACAACGTTAACCGTATTGTGTCGTCCTGAAAAATTTGATCATTTAATTACATTACATAGAAGGCGATCTACTTTTGCTTACCTGAATTTGCTGAGACTTTAAATATAGTTACTCCGTCTTTTTGCAGCGTAGAATTACCCTGCCAGTCGGTATAAGTGTACTGGTCATTGGTATATTTTATTCCCGAACCGGTGGGCTGTCCTACTAAGGTAATGGTTTCCCCTTGGTAGAGAATGACCATGGTATTAACGGCATTGTTAAAGGTATAAGGTAGCTCCTCCCCAGTAGCAGATTTTAGTACTCCTTTTATAACTTGCGATGGAGCGGCCTTCCCAGCTTGTTGTGGGGAAGGAGTCGTACAACCAGATAAATAGGTTAAAAATATAGCCAGGAAACTCACTTGACTTATTATCTTTTTCATATACAACTCATTTCCCAAACATCTAACAAAGTTAATCATATTTGCTTTTTATTATTTCGGGTATAACTTATTCGCGCAATTATTAGTCTTAGAGTAAGCTATTAAGTTATGCGTCCGGAATTAAAATGGTTGCTGCTTTTACTGGGGCTAAACTTATGGGGACTATCCACTTGGGCGCAGTTGAGTAGTCTACCTCCGCCCGAATTAATTACCGACCGGCAAGGCTTACCCCAAGGCTTTGTGCCCGGCATCGTGCAAGACCCGCAAGGATTTATCTGGATGGCTACCCGCGATGGCCTGTGTCGCTATGATGGCAACCGGTTTAAAGTTTTCCGCCCAAAGTTGGACACAAGACCTTCCTCCTGGTTTCTGATTTAAGATTCTTGCAACTGGATCCGCAAGGAAACATTTGGATTATTCGGAGCAAGGTGGTATTGCCTTCTTTGATCCCCGCACCGAAGCCTTTACTGATTACTCTCCGCAAATTTTTGGTCAGCAACCCTTCGATGAATTAATAGTGCAACATGCGTACCCAGACCGGCAGAACCGGTTATGGCTGGCCTTTTACGGAAAGGGTTAATTTGCTTTCATATCCGTACTAGGCAAGTGCAATGGTTTCGGCATCAACCGGAAAACCCAAACTCCCTGGCAAGCAACTGGGTACGCAATATACTGCAAGATACGCAGGGCACTATCTGGATAGCCACCAGTGCAGGGTTAGACCAATTTCAGGAGCAATCCGGGCGTTTTATTCATTATAAGCCGGAATCAGCTACGCCGCTAACGCTTCCGGAAACTGATCTTTATACCCTCTATCAGCGACCAACGGGCGAAATCCTGATCGGTTCGGCAAGTTTATAACCAAATTTAATCCCAGTAGTGGCCAGGTACGGTCCTACCGCTTGCCTGCTGCTGGGAGACTCAGTTTGGAATGCGCTTTGCGACCGATAGCAAAGCGTAATATATTTTAGTCAGCATGACCGGTTATTTCGCTTTACCGACGATGCTGGTCCCCAGTTATTGACCGATTGACCTTACAAACTGGGAATTGCGCGAGCCTGTTGATTGACCGTTCCGATGTTTTATGGCTAGGTACTGATGGATCGGGCGTACGAAAGTATGACCTGCGGGCAGATGGCTTCCAAACAGCCCGCTACCAGGTTAATTTTCAGACGGATTTATTGACCCAGTGGTTGGGCGTTCCCAGCTCGCTGGTAGTACCGAACGTGCAACATAATAATCCCTATCAATTCCGGTACACCTATGATAAGATGGGATCTCTCTGGATAAACGTTGGCAGTTCTGATTTCTATCATATTAATCTAAACACCCGACAACCGAAAAAATAAATTTTCCAGTTTCCTTTAAGGAAGCCATCAGTCCAATGGCCACCGATGGCAAAGGGGAGGTCTGGTTGCTACATGAGTACAACTCTGGAACTATGATCCTGGACAGCAGCAGTGGGTTCTCTCACCCTATCGTCTAGATAAGAAGAGCACTACGAGATTCTCCAGATGGTGGTGGATGAACAGGCCTTCTGGTTAGCCAGCAGATCCCGCGGGTTATTCCGGCTCGATCGCCAAACGGGACAATTGCATCAGTATGCCTACGAGCCGGATAACCTCACCAGCTTGAGTAATAATGCTTTGTTTGTTTATCCCAAGATCCTACCGATGCTAATCGCTTATGGATCGGCACCTTTGGCAGTGGCTTATGTGCTTTGATAAACGCTCTGGTCAGTGCCGACGGATTACCGAGCAGGATGGCTTACCCAATAACGTCATTTATTCGGCTTTGCCCGATGAGCAGGGATATCTATGGCTGGGAACCAATAAAGGGCTTTGCCGCCTGAACCGGAAAACTTTTCAAATGCAGGTCTATACCACCGAAGATGGACTACTGACCAATGAATTTAACCGGTTTCACTACCTGCAGTTGCCTGCTACCGGCCAGATTATCATGGCCGGAGTAGAAGGATTCACGGTTTTCCAACCCTCCCAGTTGCAAGATGATAGCTTTAAACCCAAAGTAGAGCTAACCGAATTACAAATAAACAACCGGGTGGTGGAACCAAGAAAAGATTCCCTCCTGAATCGTCCTATTCATGCGTTGAAGGAGCTTATCTTACCCTATAATCAGAATTTTATCACGGCTAGTTTTGCGGCTTTGCAATATAACCGTCCCGGTAAAAACCAATATCGTTACCAACTAATAGGAATTGATAATGGGTGGGTGAAAAGCCGTGAGCCACAGGCCGTTTATACCGCTTTGCCACCGGGTGAATATTCATTACGGGTAAATGCTTCCAACACTTCCGGACATTGGAGCCCCTACGTACGCCAACTGGCTGTTATCATCAACCCGCCTGGTGGCGCACCTGGTGGGCCTATCTCTTATACGGATTTTGGTTAGTGGCATGATCTGGTACGGCTTTCGATTGTACATTAACCGCTTGCGCTTGCAGCAGGCCATTACCTTGCGGCAACAGGAAGCCCGGCAATTACGCGCCCTGGATGAGCTGAAGTCCCGCTTTTTCACCAATATCACCACGATTTCCGGACCCTTTAACGCTGATTCTCTCGCCCATACCGGGCTTATTGCAGTACCTGGCCGGAACGCCGTACCAAAAAACACTGGCAACGATGGAGCGGAATGCCGGGCAGTTACTGGGGTTAATCAACCAGGTGCTGGACTTTTCTAAACTGGATGCCCAAATGCTCACGGTGCAGGAGTCACGGGGTAACCTGACCGAATTTGTAGCGCAAACGGTGCAGATATTCCAAGAAGAAGCCAACGCTAAATCTATTGGATTAATCTACCAAAGCGAGGCCACGGGAGATTACTGGTTTGATGCCGGCAAATTAGAGCGCATTCTCTCCAATTTAGTGGCCAATGCTTTAAAGTTTACTCCCACTGATGGACAAATAACGGTTTCCCTCCAAGTGACCGATAGGGTACTTTTAACGGTGGCGGATACGGGTAGGGGATACCAGCAGAAAAGCTCCCGTCTATATTTGAGCGGTTTTTCCAGGTAAACGGCGATCAAGCGGATAATTCCTCTAAAGGCACGGGAATTGGACTATCCTTAGTGAAAGAACTAGTGGAGCTCCAGCGCGGCAGATTACCGTGGAAAGTGAGCCCGGAAAAGGAACGGAGTTCCGGGTTGGCTGCCGCTCCAACCGGCAGCGGAATCAGTACCCGAAAAGGAGGGCGTACTCTTGCCCTCCGACAATGGGCTTACCGCTGTCGTCCAAGCTAGTAACGAGGAACCGCCGCTCATTTACTGGTAGAAGACAATCCGGAGCTAGCCGATTTTATCCAAGACAGCCTGCCCCAACAGTACCGCATTAGTCGGACTACGAACGGAGCGGAAGGACTCGAGCAAGCCTTCGCCGAGTTACCGATGTGGTAATCAGTGACGTGATGATGCCGGTGATGGATGGCTATACTTTCTGTCACCAACTCAAGACGATGAACGCACCAGTCATATTCCGGTTATTCTGCTGACGGCGAAAGCGGCTTTAGACAGCCGCCTGGAAGGACTAACCCATGGGGCCGACGATACCTGACCAAGCCCTTCCACGTGCCGGAGCTAAACTTACGCATTCATAACCTGCTCGAACGGCAGCGCCGCTACCGGCAATACCTGCAGCAAGAATTAATTCTTCCCACCAATACATCAGATAGCTCCCTGCTCCTCTGGATCCTTTTCTGGCGAAACTCTACCGGTAATAGAAGCCAGGCTGGACGATACTTCTTTGGGGTAGAACAATTGGCCGAGCAACTCCACCTGAGTCGGTCACACCTACACCGCAAGCTCAAAGTGCTGGTGGGATTGCCCCCGGGGATGTTATCCGCAACTACCGCCTTCAGCGGGCTACCCATTATTTGCGGGAAGGACTGAACAGTTCCGAACGGCTTATCGGGTAGGATTCGACAGCCCACTTATTTTGCTAAATGCTTCCGGGAAGTTTACCAAATGAGCCCCGGTGAATTTGCCCGCCGAAGCTAAAATCCACTCAAAAAAGCACTAAAATCTACTCCGTGCAACCTCCGTTACCACATTGGTGACGTGGTTACTGCCTTTTTATGCCCAGCTGCAACCTTGTAGCGTTCCTTTTTTCATCTTTAAAACCAATTTGTATGTGCCTTTTTTACAACCGAATGCTTCCTGTGTAATAAAAGCGACAGGAATGAAGCCTCAATCTTTCCGACAACCAATGCTTCCCTCCGGCCCTACTTGCCGGCCTGGCTCAGCCCAGGCTATTGTTGCTGCTCTTATTCCTCTGCCTACCGCTCACCAGTCTATGGGCCCAGCCCGCGATTGCCTGGGATAAAACCTTCGGCGGCAGTAGTAGTGATAATCTTCGATCCCTGCAGCATACCCGTGATGGGGATATATTCTGGGTGCAGGTCCAGGTCCGAAATGGGTGGCGATAAAACCGAAGCGGGCATAGGCGACATGGATTACTGGGTGGTGAAGTTAAAGGCCGATGGCACTAAAGAATGGGATAAAACCATTGGCAGCAGTGGATTGATGATCTTCGATCCCTGCAGCAGACGAGTGACGGCGGCTATATTCTGGGCGGTATTTCCTTTTCCGGGCCTAGCGGCGATAAAACCGAAGTTTGAAAGGTAACTATGATTACTGGGTGGTGAAGCTAAAGGCCGATGGCACCATTGCCTGGGATAAACCATTGGCGGCAGTGGATTTGATGATTTTCGATCCTGCAACAGACGAGTGACGGCGGCTATATTCTGGGCGGCAGTTCCGATTCCGAGCCTAGCGGCGATAAAACCCAAGCTTCGAAAGGCTCCGCGATTACTGGGTGGTGAAGTTAAAGGCGATGGCACTAAAGAATGGGATAAAACCATTGGCAGCAGTGGATTTGATGATTTTCGATCCCTGCAGCAGACGAGTGACGGCGGCTATATTCTGGCGGTATTTCCTTTTCCAGCCTAGCGGCGATAAAACCGAAGTTTCGAAAGGTAACTATGATTACTGGGTGTGAAGCTAAGCCGATGGCACCATTGCCTGGGATAAAACCATCGGCGGCAGTGGATTTGATGGATTAGAATCTCTACAACAGACGAGTGATGGCGGCTATATTCTGGGCGGCAGGTCCTCTTCCGAGGCTAGTGGCGATAAAACCGAAGTTTCGAAAGGTAACTATGATTACTGGTGGTGAAGCTAAAGCGATGGCACTAAAGAATGGATAAAACCATTGCAGCAGTGGATTTGATGATTTTCGATCCCTGCAACAGACGAGTGACGGCGGCTATATTCTGGCGGCAGTTCCGATTCCGAGCCTAGCGGCGATAAACCCAAGCTTCGAAAGTAACTATGATTACTGGGTAGTGAAGCTAAAGCCGATGGCACCAAAGAATGGGATAAAACCATCGGCGGCAGTGATGAAGATATTTTATTTGACCTGCAGCAGACGATGACGGCGGCTATATTCTGGGCGGCAGTTCCTCTTCCGAGGCTAGTGGCGATAAAACCCAAGCTTCGAAAGCAGCGAGGATTACTGGGTAGTAAAGCTGACGAGCAAAACTCCGGCCCTTACAGCATCAGTGCGGTTTCTACCATTGGCGGCCAAGTCACGCTCACCGGCCAGAATCTGAGCGCTGTTACTGCTGTAAAGGTAGGTAACAGCACTTACTCCAATTTAGAAATTAATAGCGCCGGTACCCAAATCCGCTTTAACTACCCACCGCTGTGGCAAAACCTGAAAGTAGTGGCCTGGCCGGCACCGTGGAAAGCAACGCGCTTTCTTTCTCGTACACCAACCAAACCCCAGAACTAAGTGCCATCATCGTCTCCGCAATCCACTGGCCACCAACTCAACCCTCACGGCCAACACCACGGTAAAGACGAGAATCTAAGCTCGGCCGTTTGGAATGGGGCGATGGAAGTATTCTCCGGCTACTCTTAAAGTAGCACCATCAGCGGCAGCCATAAATATACCAAGCCGGACCTATTCGCTGTTCTTACCGTCACCGATGCCTGTGGTCAAATTACTTCGGCTACGTACGAGTACGTAGTGGTTTACGAGTCGGGGCAATCACCGGTGCCGGGGGCTTTACCTCACCCAAACAGGCTTATAAAGCGGATACTAAGCTCACCGGAGCCGCCGTATTTGGCTTGTTTGCCCGCTTTAAGAAAGGCACTAGTACGCCGGAAGGCAGTACCTTGTTTGCCTTTAAAGCCGGTAAAGTAAAACTAGCTTTTTGCAGTACTGTTTACGAAACCCTCACCATTTCGGGTACCAAAGCGCGCTACACGGGTAAAGTAAAATCATGGCCAAGGCAATTACGGCTTCTTAGTTTCATTGATTGATGGCCGTCCGGATAAGTTCCGCATCAAAATCTGGAATAAAGACAAAAAGAACCAGGTAGTCTACGATAAACCTGAGCAACACGGCGGATGCGGCGGACCCAGTTACAACCATTGTAGGCTTTATTATGATTCAAACCAGCAAAGCTGCCGTGGCCCGGATGAGCTTGCCCGGCGTAGAAGTAACCCCAGAAGAGAAAACCGCACCTACTTTCCGCAACTACCCAATCCGTTCTCGGAGAAGACTACCCTGGAGTTTACGTTTGATGAAGATGAGGAATATACTTTAGCAATCTATGATCTAGCGGGCAAGTTGGTAGCCAACTGCCAAATGGCAAGGCTGAGGCGGGTAAGTTAAACCAGGTAGAATGCCAGCCGCTCAGCACCCCACGGCGTGTACCTGGCCCGGCTGAGTACGGGTAAAGCGGTGCAACATCTGAAGTTAGTGATTCAGTAAAGAATACCAGGCCGTAGGCAAAACGCGCTACGGCCCGCTTTATTTTTCAGTTGCTATTTACCTCTCATAAACAGAATGGAAGGATGCTGTTCGGTACAGTATCCTTCTTCATAATACTAAAAGCATGACACCCTCTATTTTGCAGACGACATCCGTATCAAGTACTGGATTTTATCCGCGGCTTTGCTCTCTTGGGAATTCTGCCATCAATATTCAAACCTACTCCTTGTTTGCCTTTCTGCGGCCCGAACAGGTGTATGCATTTGGCTTAGACCAACCCGAAACCTATGCCCCACCCAGTTTTTCATTCACCTTTTTTTTAAAGGGCAATTCTATACCCTCTACAGTTTCTTGTTTGGCCTGGGGTTTTACCTGATGGGGCAAAAGAATCAGCAGGCGGCCGGGATGCCAACCGCTTATTTAAACGCCGCTTGTGGGGGCTGCTCTTACTGGGAGTGATACACGCTTTTATCTTTTGGTTTGGCGATATTCTGCATAAGTACGCTTTGCTGGGTTTTACCCTAATCTACTTTAACCAGAAATCGGTATTTACCCTTCTAAAATGGGTGATGGGACTAGCCCTTTTGGTTATTCTTTGCCAAACGGTAAATACATTGTTTTTTCCTGCTACTCCCAGCAACTAGCCCGAAATCAACAAGAATTTGACGCCGTGATTAGCCAGGTAATTACAACTTGGCAACATGGTTCTCTGTTGCAAGTAATGAGCCTGCAAAAGTTAGGCGTACTGATGCTGCATTTAAAAGCCGTCCAGCAGGGCCTGGCCTCTTATGCCCACTACCTGATCATGTTCTTGCTTGGGCTCATGGCGGGTAAACTACACCTGTTTCAGCACCTGGCTCGCTTTAAGCTTTCTTTACTGCGAATAGCTTTAGTGTTTCCTTTGGCCGTAGTGCTTAAAGCTCTTTCCGGCTTGCCTCTCTTCGGGATCCATTTACTCCCGTCCCACCAGCTCGCTGCTGAAAAGCTACTTTTCTCCTGGCCGAATTTATTGGTACGCCTTTGCTGACCCTCGTCCTTTTAATGGAACTCACGCTTTGCTGGCCGCACCTACCTGCCCGGTTCGTGGGCTGGATAGCGAATACGGGGCGGATGGGACTGACCAATTACCTGCTGCAAACCCTGCTTTGTATGGTTCTTTTTACGGGTACGCGGGGGGCTTGCCGGAAGGTAACGTTACTTGAAACTTTAGGCATTGTGCTGCTGCTTTATGGGTTTCAGGTGGGGTATAGTAACGTGTGGTTGCGATACCATTCCATGGGACCAATGGAAAAGCTTTGGCGGCGCTGGACCTACGGTCAGCTACAAGCGACCAAAATCAAACGGGTTAAAGCTCCGGCGGCTAGATAGTAGCATTCCGCAACACTTTTCAGTAATTTTATTTTCCTATAATAAATTTTCCTATAATAAGATGAGACGAATCATTGTCAACCCCTGCCTGAAAGAATCCATCATTTTTGT
Organism: Adhaeribacter arboris; assembly: GCF_003023845.1. Lineage (NCBI taxonomy): Bacteria > Pseudomonadati > Bacteroidota > Cytophagia > Cytophagales > Hymenobacteraceae > Adhaeribacter > Adhaeribacter arboris. The sequence goes on from NZ_PYFT01000002.1 coordinate 206,643, forward strand.
GCAAACCGCCGCGGAAACCAATGGGCGGTTACGGAACTCATTATTACTTTACAACCGGGTGGCGGCAATCCTTTACATTATCATACCTCCTATACCGAGACCTTTACGGCTTTAGAAGGAGAGTTAGGGTTAGAGTTCAAAAACTAGTGGCGGCCCGGGCTAAAAAGAAAAGCATAGAACAACAATTTAATTACCCAATATTGCTCCTAATACATAAAGCTTCTTTTAACCCGGTAGTTAAATCAAAGTCAGATTTCATGATAGATAATAATCAACCCATACTAGTAAACGCCGGAGAAGGGAAGGAAATAAGAGTAGGTCGTTCTAAACTCTTTCTTAAGTTATTTAGTCAGGATACGGCTAATAAATTCTCTATAACCGAGTATGAATTACCCTCTGGCTTTCCGGGTCCGCCAGCGCATAAGCACCGAGTATTTGAACATGCCTGGTACGTATTAGAAGGAGAGTTAACCGTTCAGGTAGGGGATAAATTATTGGTTTTAACCACCGGCAGCTTTATTTTTATTCCTAAGAGACTCGTGCATGCTTTTGCCAATTCCAGTGAGGCACTGGTAAAAATATTGGTGATTGATACGCCAGGAGGCTTTGAAAACTATTACGATGATTTGCAAGCCGCTTTTGGGCAGGGACAAGCCATGGATCACGAAAAGATGAGAAAAATTCAGCTTCAGTATGATACCTATCCGCCGGATTATGTATTTTAAAGAAAGAATGATTAATGAAGCTGTTATGAGCAATGTAATAAGTAAACCCACCTGCCCTCCGCTAATCAGCAACCGTTAACTAAGCTCAGCATAGTGACTTTGCGTTGGTCGCCTGACTACGGTCTGGATCAGTGCCGCTCTGTTTGGTTTATATATTCTGGCTTTTTACGCGGCGGCGCTCTACGAAGGCGACACCGGTGGAACGAAGTTTTGCCGGGCTTGTATGAGCAAGGTTCCGTCACCACAACTTCCGGGATTGGCCTGCATTTCGCTACCGGAGGTATTATTCTCTTGCTGGGCAGTATTCAGCTAGTAGACAATATCCGGCTTCGTTTTCCCACCTGGCACCGGTGGATTGGCCGGATATATGTCATTTCTTCTTTGCTGGCTGCCCTAGGTGGGTTGCTATTTATTCTCCTGAAAGGCACTATTGGTGGCTTGGTAATGGACCTGGGCTTTGGCTTGTACGGCGTATTGATGTTGGTAGCAGCCATAGAAACCTACCGGCATGCCGTAGCCCTACGCTTCGAAAAACATCGGGCCTGGGCTTTACGCTTGTATGCGCTGGCGATTGGTTCGTGGTTTATACCGCATGGACTATGGTTTCTGGCTACTGTTGACCGACGGCTTGGGGCATACCCAGCAGTTCACCGGCGTCTTTGACCAGATCATGTTCTTCTTTTTCTACTTGCCCAATCTCCTGGTGGTGGAAGCTTTTATCCGCGCCCGTGATTACCAAGCTTCTTCGACGGTGAAGTTGGCGGCTTCTTTTGTTTTGCTGTTGGCCACTACTTTTCTACTAGTGGGTACCTATTATTTTACCTTGTATTATTGGGGTCCAGCAATCGTAAAGTGGCTACCCCTCTCTTAATAGAAAGCATGTCCCATTTACCAAAAGATCCCGCACCTTCTTAGCGTATTTTCCTGGAAAATAAATCATCTACCTTCTCTTATGAAAGTAAATTACGTTCTAATTGCTCTGATTTTGGCCCTAACGCTGCCCGCCGCCATCACCGAAGCCCAAGTTAATTCTTCAGATAAGGATACTATTCAAAGTATTATCCAGCAAGAAACAGAAGACTGGAACAAGGGCGATGCGAAAGGCTATTCCCGGTGTTTTGCCTCGGATGGCACTTTTACCAATATTCTGGGCATGTTCTTTACCGGGAAAGAAGAATTTGAGAAAAGGCACCAGCAAATATTTGCCGGTATCTTTCGGGGAACAGCGATGAAACAAAATATTATTTCGCTCAAGTTTGTTCGTCCGGATGTAGCCCTAGTAGAAACGCTTACCTGGACTTCCGGATTCTCCAAAGCTGGTCTTCCACCCGGCATGCATCCGGATACAAAAGGACGTCTACGGACTCGTTTATTACAGGTGATGGTAAAAGAGAAAGGCCGGTGGAAAGTTGTTAGCTATCACAATGTGGAGGTAAACCCGGAAGTACTTCTACCAGAGCCGCAATGAATCGGATAAAATCTTTAGAAAGTAGCTGTTTCAGTTTAGCCTTTATACCAATTAGAGCAGGTCGGTTCCTGAAATAGCTTTACAGGTTAGATGGTTAAAGTTCTATTTACATTATTGCTTAACTGGTTTGTATTGATAAGGTTTCTCCTTTCCTGTTTTCGCCAACGTTTTTTAAGTGGACCTTCCTGCTGGTGTGCCTGAGCAGGAGTTAAGTAATCACAGGAAGCAGGAGGGCGCAGCTGGTTATAAGCCAGGATAGACTTAGTGATTGCTGCCTTGGCTAAGTCAAAGGAGATAAAAGCCCGGCAGTTAAATTCATCTTTAAGGATGCCGTTTATTCTTTCGGCTATAGCATTTTCCCCGGGTCTCCTTGATTGGTCATACTGATGCGGATCTCCTTGGAACAAAGTAACTCAATATATTCTTGCAGCAGTACTGGATACCCGGTCCGAATGATGAATCAAGCTTTCTTTTCCCTTGGGTAAAGTCTTAACTGCCATTTGTAGAGCCGCCAATGGTCCTTTCGTCTGTAAGGTGGTATCCAGGGCCCAACCCATGATTTATGAGAATAAGCATCCGTGATCAAACTTAAATAGCTAAAATCACGCCCCGTTCTGATGTAGGTGATATCACTTACCATAGCTGATTAGGTTGGGTCGCCGTGAATTCTTTCACTAGGTTCACATACTTG